>JBQCEI010001068.1:0-4109 GCA_051960375.1 Aureliella sp.
GATTTCTTCAGCCGCCGACAGATACTCTTCGACCGTGGCTTTGAAGCGCGGCAGTCCCCAGTTGTTGATCAGGTACTTCATGCGCGCTTGCTTGCGCTCGGCCCGGTTGCCGAAGTCACGCTGGACCAGGACGATCGCAGTGACGACCGGCAGCACGTGTTCCCATGCAATGAACGCCATGCGCTTACCCAGCGCCGGGAAACAGCGCTTGTCGCTCGGCGTCGTACCCATGCTGCCGCCGACCAGCACATTAAAGCCGAGCAGCTGATCGCCTTCGGTCACGCCGAGCAGCCCGATGTCGTGATCGTAGACGTCAACGCAGTTGTCATCGCACAGACCGATGCCGACTTTGAATTTGCGCGGCAGGTACGCTTTGCCGTAAATCGGATCGGGCTCGGCTTCTTCCGGATGCGTCACCACTTTGCGGCGGTCGCCGGTCTCGGGATCCTCGAGCCACAGTTCACGATAAGCCCCGGAGCGCGGCGTCAGATGCTGGGCAAGCGTGTCGGAGAGCGCTTGCAGGCGATCGCGGATGCCGTTCTGCCGCAGCGGTGCGGGGCAGCAGCAGACGTTGCGGTTCACGTCGCCGCAAGCCGATTGTGTCGAGAGCCCGATCTCGTTGATGCGATGGATCGTCTTCCACAGATCGCGCTTGATGATGCCGTGCAGCTGGATACTTTGGCGCGTGGTGATGCGGAGGTTGCCGTAGCCGAACTGGTCGGCGATATCGAGCTCGCCCAAGAATTGGTTGGCAGTGAACTTGCCCCCCGGCATCTTGTTGCGAACCATGAAGATGAATTCTTTTTCCAGCCCCTGCTTGGTCCGCTCGCGGCGCGTGTCGCGGTTGTCCTGGAAGTAGGTGCCGTGAAACTTGAGCAAGCGCTCGGCGTCTTCGGAGACCTCGGATGAATCGTTGGCGAGTTCTTCGGCGATCGTCCCTCGCAAACCTAAACTGCCTTCCTTGATGAACTCTACCTTGGACTTCTTCTGGTCATCGGTCATTGGAGCTTCCCTAAGGTTCGCTTCTGGAGAAACTGGGCAATCGTCTTATCACTGCCGTCGATGCGCCGGGCGCGGAGCTGGGCAGCCGCCACCGGCGCAGCCCGACCGGCCGACTGAGTCGACCGGTTTAGCAACCGGGACGGCCCGAAGGCCAGCGCGTGTCCGCTGGAGAATCGTGATAAGGCGCGTTGGGTAGTGAGATATGAAAAACGCTTTCGCGATCAGGCGTGGTACAGATTCTGTTCGACACCGCATTGTAAGTCGGAGTCCCGAAGTGCTCAACGCGGGTCCTGCGATGGTTCGCCGACGGCGGACGCGGTCGACGATACGGAGTCGAGCCCGTTCCAGTCGGGCGTAAACCGGCTGTGGTATACTCGCCGATTATTCTTTTCCGCGAGTCTGATGACCGATCGAAGGAGGGTTTGGGCTGTGTTCCACCAATCCGAACTTGGTAACTTTTCCGACTTGCTCCCGTGCGACATGAACGGCCAAATCCCCAAGCCGGGGGACGACTGGCGTACGATGGCTTGGGGCTTGGAGAGCATGGATTCGTGCGATGCCGACTTGATCGAGTTGTTGGACGATATCTGGTGGCCGCAGCTGATCAAGCTCGCCAGCGCCATCCGCCACAAAGTGCGGCAGATGCAAGGCGAGCAGACCTAGGCGTAGGTGACATGCATCAGCCGCTGGGCGTTAGCCGGCGGTTTGCCGCTGCTTGCGGCACGGAACCGGACGCTAACGCGCGCCGGCTGGCTGCCCGCCGCAGTTCCAATCCGCTCTTCCCTATCCTACTGGCATTTACTTGTTGGCACAACTATTGTTACAACAAGTAATAGATTCTGCCGGCCTCGGGTTGCAAGAGGGAAAAGGGGAAATGAGCACCGCTGCGACCAGTCGATCGACCGCCCGCATTTTCGCGTAGCCACGCTCGGCAAATTCGGCGGCACGGTGCTCGCCGCCCGCTATGCCGGCGAGAGCTGGCGCGACGCGGGCGTGCTGGGAATGCTCATGAATACGCGCGGCTTGATGGAGCTGATCGTCCTCAACATCGGCCTCGACCTGGGCGTGATCAGCCCGACGCTATTCGCGATGATGGTCATCATGGCGCTGGTGACGACGATGATGACCTCGCCGGTGCTGGGCTTCTTGTTGCCCGCTGAGCGGCTGAGCCAGGCTGCTTAGTCAATATGGGCTTCCGCCCGGGACCCGCCACTGCGCTCTCCTTGTAACCCGACGCGTAAGCGAGGGACGAACCTGCCACAAAGCCCGATAAGATGAACTAGTCAAAACGCTCTAGCATCCACCGCCCCATGTCTGCTATGTGTACCGCTTCTTGAACCAGACAACGTTTATTGGAGCGCCGCTATGGCTAGTGAGGCCCTGGAACGCGATTCGTTGGCAACCACGCTGCTCGAGGCGATTCGCAACTCGCACTTTGTCGACCACGAGCCGGTGATGGACGACATGTTTCGCGTGTCGTTCGATCGCATTAAAGCCGAGTATCCGCTGATCGACGGCGACATCCTCGAGTTCGGCGTCTTCGACGGCAAGTCGATCAACCGCATGGCCGACCATTGGCCTGATCGCGCGCTATACGGCTTCGATAGCTTCGAAGGTTTGCCCGAGGACTGGGATCTGGGAAGCAAGATCTATCGCAAGCAGACCAAATGGGCGATGAAAACATTGCCGCCGGTGCGCGAGAACGTCAGCTTGATCAAAGGCTTCTTCGACCAAACGCTGCCCGAGTGGTGGGAGCAGAACCGCTGCGACATTGCGCTGCTGCACGTCGATTGCGACTTGTACTCGAGCACCAAAACAGTCCTCGACACGGTCAACGACGGCATCCGCCCCGGCACGATCATTCGCCTCGACGACTTGATCGACTTCCGCGAGTTTGAAAACTATCAAGGCAAGGGAAGCGAAATCTCGCAGTACACCACTTGGCGTCAGCACGAGTGGAAAGCGTTCGTCGAGTGGCTCGAGACCTACGACCGCGTCGTCGAGCCGCTCTTTCGCGGCTGGTTCCAATGGGTCGTGGTCAAGGTGATCGTCTGAGTATTCGGCTTGAGTCCCAACAGGGACGGCGATCGCGAAGCGATCACCTGCGATAGCCTCGGGCGCCAGCCCGAGGTAGGCAGGCCGCGTTGAAGTCTTGTGGTCGCGAAGCGACTACCTGACAGCCGCACGTAGTCGCTTCGCGACCACGACAGATTGTGGGCTGCCGCTATACCTCGGGCTCGCGCCCGAGGCTATCGCAGGTGATCGCTTTGCGATCCATGAGCTGGCTCGCGCCGCCAGCATGGGGCCAAAGTCCAAAAGCTCATCAGCTCGCAACACCGATGGGCCAGTCCTCCTACTGCCCCCCTTCCGTGCGCTTGGACCACCACGGCAGCTGCACGCCGCCGTCCATCGTCATCGTGCTGCCGACCATGTAGCTGGCTTCTTGGCTGAGCGTGAAGCAAATGCCGTGGGCCATTTCTTCAGATGTGCCCAAGCGTTTGAGCGGCAGACCTTTGGCGCCTTCTTCGAGCTGTTCCTCGGTGAAGAACTTGCGCTCGCCCGGCGTGTCGATCCAGCCCGGATGAAAGACGTTGACGCGAATGCCGTGGCCGACCAGTTCGATCGCGGCGGTGCGAGCCATGTGGTCGATGGCCGCTTTGGCCATGTTGTAAGCCATGGCGGTTGGAAACGGGATGACCGCATGCGGGGAACTGACGATCGTGATCGCTCCGCCGTTGCCTTGCTTGACCATTTGCTTCGCCGAGGCCATCAGGCCAAACAGCGCGCCATACATGCTGACGTCGATCGTGCGGCGAAAACCCTTCATGTCGGCTTCGATCAAGAGTTGCCGGTCGCTGTAGACGGCGTTGGAGACGAACAGGTCGAGGCTGCCGAAAGCTTCGACGGTCTTGGCGACCATGTCGCCCACCGCCGCCTGGTCCGACACATCGCAGGTGACGATGATCGCCTTGCGGCCGAGCTTTTCGATTTCGCGCTGCACTTCCTCGGCGGCACTGCGACTGGAACTGCAGTTGATCGTCACGTTGGCGCCGCCGCGGGCCAGCTCGATCGCGACCGCCCGGCCGATTCCTTTGGATGATCCGGTG
>JBQCEI010001069.1:0-5581 GCA_051960375.1 Aureliella sp.
CGCAAGGGGGTTCGATCGACCAGGCTCTCTTCTTCTCCGGCGAGATCGAATACGCCCTGGGCAACGCCAAGCGCGCGATTCAGTTTTACGAACAACTGACCGATGCCAAGGCGCTCCTCAATTCGAGCTGGCGCCCCGATGCGCAGTATGCGCTCGGCGTGGCTTTTGAGCAGCTCAAACAAGATGACCGGGCGCGCGCAGTCTATGAAAAATTCTTGAAGGAAAACCCCGACCATCGCTTGCTCGGCAAGGTGACGCTGCGGCTGGCCGATGTGCTGCTGCGCTCGGATGGCGCGGCGGAAGCCGAGAAGCTGTTGCGCCAAGTTGCCGATTCGGCCAGCGATCCACTGGCCGATTATGCGATGCTGCGGCTGGGACAAGCCTTGGCCGAGCAGGACAAATTCGACCAGGCGGCTCAAGTCTTCGAAGCGGTCGCCGCCAAGTTTCCCAAGTCGGAACACGTGCGGACTGCCAAGCTGTCGGCCGGCCAAATGTATTTTCGCAGCGGCCGGTATGCGGAAGCTGCGGAGCTGTTCCGCTCGGTGATGGAGAAGCACGACGCGCAAGGTGCCGAAGCGGCGCACTTGCTGTCGATGACGCTGCAGCGCACGCCTCAGGCCGATCAAGCGGTCGCGATGCTCGAAGAGACCCTCAAGTGGGCCGACAAGACGCCCAGCGCTCTGCAGCTGCGGATGGATCTGGCCGACGCGCTCTACAACCTTCCCGAGCGGATCGAAGACGCTCGGCAGATGTATGAAAAGATCGCCAGCGAGTTCCCCAAGGATCCGCTGGCGCCGCGAGCGCTCTACAACGCGGCCTTCGCAGCCTTGCAGACGGGCAAGCTGGATCAGGCTCGCCAGGCGGCCGAACGCTTCTTGAAAGAGTATCCGCAAGATCCGCTGCGCACCGACGTGGCCTATGTCGCCTCCGAAACAATGCTGCAGCAAGGGCAACATGCTGCGGCGATCGAAGCGTATAAGAAGCTGATCGAAAGCGATCCGACCAATGCGGCTCAGCCGATCTGGAACATGCGCTTGGCGATGGCGTATTACCTCGGTGGCAAGTATCAAGAAGCGTTGCAGCTGCTCGAATCAAAACAAGCGCTCTTCGCCACGCCGCCGCAGAAGGCCGAAGCCGAATTCATCATGGGTTCGTGCTACTTGTTCCTCGACAAGCCGGCTGAGGCGATTGCCAAACTGCAAGCCAGCCACCGCAGCGCGAGCGACTGGAACCGCGCCGACGAAGTCTTGCTGTTGCTCGCCCAAGCCTATGGACGGCAAAACGATGCCGCTGCCGCGCTCAAGACGCTCAGCGATCTGTTGGCGAAGTACCCGCAGAGCCGCCTACGTTTTCAGGCTCGCTACCGCATGGGCCAACTCCACGCGACGCAGCAGAACTTCGATGCGGCCATCGCCGACTACAAAGCGATCCTCGCCGAGCCGACCGCGAGCGGCCTGCACGATTACGCGCAGTATGGCGTGGCCATCTCGCTGATGAAGCAGGAAAAGTATCAAGAGGCCCTCGAAGCTCTCGGGCCGCTGCTCAGCAAAGAACGGCCCGCCAGCGGGCTCGGCGCCGAGGCACTCCTGGCCAAGGCGGTCTGCCTCCGCAAGCTCGACAAGACCGACGAAGCGATCGAGATCTTGAACGACTTTCTCGCGGCCAAGCCCGTCGGGACATCGTTGGCCGGCGGTCTGTATGAGCTGGGAATGGCTTACGTCGAGCAGGAGCAATTCGATCAGGCGATTGCGACCTTCGAGCGCTTGCTGAAGGAAGTGCCCGACTACGCCGCCAAGGACAAAATTCTGTACGAACTGGCTTGGGCCCTGTGGGACAAGTCGGAGCCCGAGAAGTCTGCAGCTCGTTTTCAGGAGCTGATCGACACCTATCCCGAAAGCGAGTTTGTGCCCGAAGCAATCTATCAACTGGCACAACAACAGTACGACGCCAAGCAATACGCCAAGGCGGCTCCGATGTATACGAGCGTCTTGGCCAAAGCGGGCGACGCCGCGCTGAAAGAGAAGGCGCTGTACAAACTCGGCTGGAGTCTGTTCCAGCAGGCCAAATATCCCGAAGCGGCCGAGCAGTTCAAAAAGCAAGCTGAAGATTTCCCGTCGGGCAGCTTGATCATCGACTCGCACTTCATGGCCGCCGAGTGCCTGTTCAAGCAAGACAAGTTCGCCGAAGCTTTAGCCGCTTATCAAAACGCCCGCGAACTGCTCGAGCAAAATCCGAACAACCAGGCGAGCGAGCAAGTCCGGACGCTCATCTATTTGCACGGTGCCCAGTGCCTGCGCGAGCAGAAGAAATGGGCCGAGGCGGAGAAGTGGCTGCGCGAGATCGTCTCGCGTTACCCGAGCTCGCCGTACCTGTCGACGGTGATCTTCGAACTGGCGACCGCCAAGCAGAATCTGAACCAGCCCGAGGAAGCCCTGCGGCTCTTTGGCGAAGTCGCCTCGAAGTACCGCGACGAAATTGCGGCCCGGGCGCGGTTCATGATGGGCGAACTCTACTTCGCTCAGCGGCAGTTCGACAAAGCGATTCCCGAATTTCAACGTGTCATGTTCGGCTACGGAGCCGAGAAAGCCGAACCGGAAGTCAAGAACTGGCAGGCCCGCGGCGGCTTCGAGGCGGGCCGGTGCAGCGAGGTCCTGATCCAGGATCTGACCGGCCAGTCGCGGGAAAAAGCGATCCAGATCGCCCGCGACTTTTACCAGTACGTGATCGACAAGCATCCCACCCACGAAGTGGTCAAACAGGCGCAGGTTCGGTTGAATGAATTGAACAAACTTCGCTGATGCGGGTACAATCGGATTGTCCGCTTGTTGACATTCCCATTCTGCTTTCCCGTGCTACAGCTTAGGCTCGCGTATGCATTCGACTCATGGTTCGTTAGGGGGCGCGCCCGCTCGGGCGTGCTCGTCAGCGTTCGGACCGCCCGCAGTCGGCCCCCGCGCAGTCAGCTCTCCCGCAGTCGCCTCTCGCGCAGCCCGGCTTAGCTCTAACCGGCACCCCTACTCGTTCCCAGGCTCTGCCTGGGAACGCAATGTCTTCGAGGCTCTGCCTCGCAGAACCCGCGCAGAGGCTCGCTGCGGGATGCTCGCGAGAAGTTTCGTCTTAGCCGCGTTGATCGCCGGCGCGGGAGCGGCGCTCGGCCCCGAGGCGGGCATCGGGGCCAAGGTGGCACACGCTCAGTTGCTGCAAAGCGACGGGCCGGCCTTCCAGGCGAGCGAACCGCAAGCGGCCGACCGCAACCTGGCCGCGCCGCCGCCAGCACCCGCTGGCGGCGTGCCTGCGAGTGCCGAGCGAACCGCAGAACAGCTCGAGCAACTGGCGGCCGACGCCCAGGCCAATCGATCGTCCCAAGGCGCGACAGCGCGTACGCCGCGCGAGATGAACTTCTTTCAGTTGCTGATGGACGGCGGTCCGCTGATGATCCCGCTGATCCTGATCAGCATCCTGGTGCTGACCGTCTCGCTCGAGCGACTGATCAATCTTCGGATGAGCCGCATCCTGCCGCGCAAGCTCCGCAAAGGCTTGATCGAAGCGAGCGAGCAGCGTTTCCCGGTCGATCCACAAGAGCTGTATCAGATGGGGCTGCGTTATCCGTCGGTCGCCTCCCGCGTGCTCGAGAACATGCTCAAGAAGGTCGGCCGCCCGGTCCCCGAGATGGAAGCGGCCTTGCAAGATTCTTGCCAGCGCGAAGCCGAGCGGCTGTACAGCACCGTGCGTTGGCTAACCGCGGCCGCGGCGATCGCGCCGCTGCTGGGACTGCTCGGCACGGTCTGGGGGATGATCTTGGCGTTCTTCGAAACGACGCAGCCAGGCATTGGAATCAACCGCACGCAGCACCTGGCGCAAGGCATCTCGATCGCGTTCGTCAACACGCTGGCCGGCCTGAGCATCGCGATTCCCGCCGCCGGTTTTTCGCACTTCTTCGAAGGCCGCATCGTCAAAGTGATGAGTTTGCTGCAAGAGCTGATGCAAACGCTCATTCCGCGTTTGGAGCGATTTGAAGGAGTCACGCGGTACGACTTGGAAACGGTCGGCCTGGTGCCGCGGCGGCGATCCGAAGCGCAGCCCCCCGGCGCAGCGGCCGCACAAGAGCCTCCCGAGTCGACCGATATTCTTTCGCTCGATGGCGAGGCGGCCGTTCGACCGCGCGAGCTGCCACGAACTCCGGCTCCCTCCCTTCCGCGTAGCACGCGTGGCCGTTAACCATGGCAGTCAAACTCAATTCCGGCCGTGCCTTCTGGGTGATCAACCTCACGCCGCTGATTGACGTCATCTTCTTGCTGCTGATCTTCTTCCTGGTCGCTTCGCGGCTGGACGAAGCCGAACGTTCGATGCAAGTTCCGCTGCCTTCGGCGGCCAGTGCGATGCCGATGGTCAGCGAGCCGAGCGAACTGGTCGTCAACATCGACCAGGCGGGCAACTACATCGTCGCGGGAAAACGACTCGATGCCACAGCGCTCGAACTCGCGGTCAAAGAAGCGGTGGCCAACAACCCGACCAATACCGCCGTCATCATTCGAGCCGATCGCCACGTCGAACTGCAAAGCCCGGTGACCGTGATGGATATCTGCCAGCGCTGCCAGGCCGGTTACTCGCTTTCGATCGCCGAGGATGAATCGTAATGAGCGATTCCCGGCGTCTGTCGGAATTGATTGGTATTGAACGCGACCGGACCAACAACGACGCCGGCTGGCCCATCAATCTCGCCCTGGGCTGTTTGGGGGCGGCGATTATCTGGATCGCCTTTCGCTTTCTCAGGTCCGACGATCCGCGGCCACTGTATAACCCGTGGCTCTACGCGGTCGTGACCCCGCTGATGCTGATCTCGCTGTCGCTGTTGCTGCGGCGAGTGGTCAGCCGCGTGGTGGAGCGCTCGGCGCAAGTCGCATTTCTGCTCAGCGTGCTGGTGCACCTGGTGCTGCTCGTCTGCGCGCTGGATGTCGTCATCTATACCCGCATGTGGCCCGCCTTCTTTGAGGCGCTCGCGGCGGAGAAACAGGAACTCATCCAGCGCCAGCGCACCCCGGCCCAGTATTTCAATCTCGCCCGAAACGCGAGTGCGGCGGCCAAGCGACCGGACTACTTGCGCTATGTGCCGACTCGACATGATGCCAGCGAAACGGAACTGTCAGACGAAGCTCGTCTGCAATTGGCTCACAGCGAAAAGGCCGACATCGCCAGCCCCGATCCGAAGCCCGAAGATCAGCCGCAAACGTTTTTGCTCGAGCGCAAACAAGCCGCCGAAGCGATGTCGACCGCGCTCGACATCCCCAATGCGCTCAGCCGCAACGAGCCGCGCGAGCCCAGTCCCGCGCGGACGACCGCCGAAGGCATCGAAGTTGAAAACTCCGCCACACCGGTCCCTGAATTATCGGCCTCGGAAGCCAGCGCCAGCCGCTCGAAATCCGGACAGTCCGATCTGGCTCCCGAGGCGAGCATCCCGACCGAGCCATCATCGTTTGGTCCATCCGCTCCGCCGCTCGGCTTGCCGCAAGGCGTGGCGGGAGGCGACACGGAACCGGGGCTGGCTGCCGCGGAGATTGAGCTCAGCGGCGCGGCTGACTAC
>JBQCEI010001070.1:0-25012 GCA_051960375.1 Aureliella sp.
AGTGCCACACCGAGAAATACGCAACTTAAAAAAAGCGTAAGCGAGGGACGAATCCGCGATAATGCCCCTTCTCTGTCTTTGTGTCTTTGTGGTGATTCCTCTCAGGAACTAAGAAGACACGAAGACACGAAGCAATTGTTAGAGCAACTTCTGCCGGGTGATGACGATCTTGCCGAAGTGCTTGCCTTGCATGAGGGCTTCGTAGGCGGTGCGAGCGTAATCAAAACCGAACGTTTGATCGATCACCGGTTCGAGCTGATTTTCGGTGATGAAGCGGTTCATGGCTTCAAACATAGCGCGGCTGCCGACGTAGATGCCTTGCAGCGTCAGGCGCTTGAACAGGACCAACATCGGTGATGGATTGCGTTCGGGCTGGCCGGTCAGGACACCGATCAGGCTGACGCGGCCGCTGACGCGCGTCGAGGCCAGCGAACGTTCGAGCGTGCCGGCGCCTCCGACTTCGATGACATGATCCACACCGCGGCCGCCGGTCAGCCGCAGCACTTCTTCTTGCCACTCGGGATGCTTTCGGTAGTTGATCGTTTCCTCTGCGCCGAGCAATCGGGCTCGTTCCAGCTTCTCATCGCTGCTGGAAGTGATGATCGCCCGAGCTCCGAACGCTTTGGCAAACTGCAAAGCGAAAATCGATACGCCGCCCGTACCCAGCAGCAACACCGTTTGCCCCGCGTGGCAGTTGCCAAGCGTCAGCGCTTGCCAGGCCGTCACGGCTGCACACGGCAGTGTAGCAGCTTGCTCAAAACTGTAGCCGGCGGGAATCGGCACCAAGCCGTTCTCATGAAATACGCAGCGCTCGGCCAGGACGCCATCGACCGCTCCGCCGAGCGCCGAACCGATTTGTTCCTCGGTCAGCTCGCCGTCGATCCAGTCTTGAAAGAACGTAGCCGCCACGCGATCGCCGACTCGGAAACGCGTCACCGACGGGCCGACCTCGACGACCTCTCCGGCGCCATCGGACAGCGGCACCAAGGGAGGTTGCTTGCGAACTTTATCGTTCTTCAAGTAACCGCCGCGCGGCATCGACAGATCCCGATAGTTAAGCGACCAGGCTTGCATGTCGACTCGCACGTCAAAGGGACCGCACTTCGGCTCGGGCCCATCGACCAACTTCAACGCGTCCAGTCCCGTCGGCCCGGTGATGTGGTAGAGCTGCATGGTGTCCTTTCAAAGTCGCTCGCGCTAAAACTTTTAAACACAGAGACACAGAGGTCACAGGGCAGACATTGGTTTGCTCGCATCTTTTCTCTGCGCTCTCTGTGCCTCTGGGTTTCAATCTTCATTCTTGAGTTGCACGTCGGATACCAAGGGCATGATAAACTTTTGTCGAGCGCCACGCGATGCGCCCGAGCTTGCCGCCGACGGTCGCGCCGAGTGGCTCGCAGCCGCGTGGTATACTTCGATCTGCCCCCGAAGAAAGAGAATCGCTCCCGTTTTCAAAAGCGGCCTGGAAAAATGAAATCCGTCTTCAGCGGTAAGTTGGCAACTCGGCTGGCCACGGTGATCGCGCTTCTTCATTGGGGCGCGGCCTCGATCGCTCAGGAACCGCCCGACGTGCTCGATCTGCCTGCGATCATGCAGCAGCAAGCGACCGACCGACTCCGCGGCGTGCAACTGCTCCAGGAAGGGCATCGCGAGGAGGCGCTCGACCTGTTTGAGCGCAGCGTCCTACGCATGCCGCACGATTCATTAGCGCACTACAACCTCGCCTGCGCTCAAGCGCTGCTCGATCAAAGCGACGCGGCCCTGAAGAGCCTCGAGAAAGCCATCGCTTGCGGTTTTCGCGGACGGGAACTGATGGCGAAGGAACCCGACTTGGCATCCCTCCGCTCGTCGCCTCGATTTGCAGAACTGCTCAAGGCGGCCAACGCACCGCCACTCAAACAAGCTCCCGGCTGGAAGTACTCGGTCAGCGTGGCCAAACCGGCCGACGGCGTTGTGAACATCGAGCCGGGCAACATGATGTGGAGCGAGCCAGCCAATACGTTGCAAGTATTCGTCGACCTTTCCGAAGCGGGCAAAGACCAGCTCGTCTCCACCGCACAGGACGACGTCGGCAAGCTGCTCAAGCGATGGTTCGCCCTCGAGAACACAGCCGGCAACCTGGGCGATCTGTACGACAATCACGATCGAGGACATTCGGCACTCAGCCCCTCGTCGTTCCCTCAATTGACGCGGATCGAGTACGGCGACGAGTTGAAGCAGCGGCACTTGGATAACGGCGTCGAGCGGAACTTCACGTACCTCCGCGCCATGCTCTCGCCCGCTAAACCGGCCGCGACCGAGTCAGCAAGCGGAGACAAGTCGACTGATGCCGCAACGCGAACGTTGAAAGTCGAGCGGGCGATCGTGCTCGGCAATTCTTCGACTGCCGTTACCGGCACGGCCATGTGGCGCAGCATGCCGCGGCTGGCCCTGACCACTCCCGGCGGAGCTGGGATGTTGTTCCAGCACTATCTCAACAATCACTTGTATGTTTACCCTGAACATGTCGATCATGACCCCGGGCACAATGGTGATGGCGGCTGGGGCGATGTGTTCTTCGCCAACACCCCCTACTACGTCATCTCGCAGGGCTCGAGCGGCACCGACCAGCCTTTCCTGCAAGCGCTCGCCGCCAGCTTGGCTGCGTTTCGCAAGGATACGAAAGAGCATTTGCGGACCGCTGGATTGATCGCTCCGACGCTTCAAATGATCCTTCGCCGCTGCAATCGCCAGGTGCACTCGGATGAGGATTACTTGTCGGGCGTCGCTCATCCGACCGCATTTGACGGCGCTCAGATCGATCCGGTGCGAACGGTGCGCATGGCGCATTCGCTCCGAATCAGCGAGGTGCCGCCGCTGGCGATGCTCAAGATCGAGTCCGAGCAAGCGGGCGATCCCAACAAGGATTACTGCGATGCCATGCGTTCCGAAGAAGTATTGACCGGTCCAATGGCCATCGCTCGAGCTTGTTACTCGACGCAGTTCTGGCGTGAGATGCAAGTGAGCGCTTCACCGTACGGCGAAGCCAAAGAAGGCAAAACGAAGTTCCGCTGGATCGTGCTCCGCGGCGATCCGGAGCTTGTCGAGATCAAACCGGTCGAAGGCCAACCGAACTCGCGAGTCATTCGCGTCGGCTATCATCCGCGGCGTCCCACCCTGCCCGGGTCGAAGATTGAATCCAACCGAGTCGATATCGGCGTCTTCGCTTATAACGGCGAGAACTATTCGGCCCCTTCGTTCATCTCGTTTTACTTTCCCGACAACGAAGTGCGGAAGTATGATGCCCAGCATCGCATCTTGTCGATCGATTACGCTCAAGCGGTCGGCAACTATGCCGATCCGGCGATCGTCCCTAAACGCGACTGGCGCGACGAATTCCACTACGACAGTCAAGGCTCGCTCGCCGGCTGGACACGCATTCGCGGCGATCAGCGCGACGAATTCAACGCCGCCGGCAAACTGCTCGTCCCCGGCGACGATCCGCAAAGTGCCCCGAAAGTGCGCTCAGTTCGTTACGAGCGAACGAACAACCGCGACGGCACTCAATCGGTCAAGGAAGTCGTCGAGACCGAGCAATAATCTGCAGTCGTGTGGCACTGGCTATGCCAGTGTCTTCTCACTCGAAGTTTTAAGCGCAACTTGCGGTTAACCATTCCAACGACGCTTAGCTCAGCAGCGTATTGAATTAATCAGCCGGCACGCGGGTAGCGTCCGGTTCCCTTCCGAAAACCCTGGGCTACCGTCCAGCGGCTGAACATTCATGCGTGAGGAAAGCCGTTTGGGCATTAGAAACTTCAGACGTGTGTCAGGTTGAAAACTTCGAAAAAAGAGCCACTGGCATAGCCAGTGCCACCCTGACGCGTCCTCCGCGGTAAAAACAGCTCAGGCCACAATCTCCGCAATCACCTTGCCGTGATCGATCTCGAGCCGCTTGCGCCCTGGAACTTCAAGCTTGCGAGAATCGAGTCCCATTTGATGCAGGATCGTCGCGTGGACGTCGGTCACATAATGACGATCCTCGACCGCATGGAAACCGATCTCGTCAGTCGCGCCATGCACGACGCCGCCTTTTAAGCCGCCCCCCGCCAGCCAGACGCTGAAGCCGAAGATATGGTGGTCGCGTCCATTGGAGCCTTGCGAACCCGGAGTGCGGCCGAACTCGGTGGCAAAGACCACCAGCGTCTCGTCGAGCATGCCGCGGCGGTGCAAGTCCTCGAGCAGTCCGCCGATGGGCTGGTCGACCGACTTGGCGTTTTTCGAGTGGTTCGTTTTCAAGCCGCCGTGAGCGTCCCAGGCTCCCGCGCCGCCGCCGCCGTGCTGGATCTGGATGAAGCGCACGCCCCGTTCGACAAAGCGCCGCGCGGCTAGCAGCTTCATGCCGAAGTCGCGGGACTCGGGCACATCGATTCCATAGAGCGCCTGCGTCTCGGCGGTTTCTTTCGAAAAGTCGACGACCTCTGGCACCGAGTTCTGCATTCGGAAAGCGAGCTCGTAGGATGCGATTCGGGCTGCCAGAGCGGAATCGTCGGGATGATCGGCAGCCCGCAGCGCGTTGAGCTTGCCGATGAGATCGATGCCGACGTTTTTTGCGTCGGCGGTGAACGGCTTCTCAGGACTGCCGAAGTCGAGCGGGTTGTTCGGATCGATGCGCAGCGGTACGGCATCATGCGCAGGCCCCAGATAGTGGCCGTCCCGCTTGTTCCAGTACTCGCGCGTTCCGAGCGAGATGAACTGGGGCAGGTTATCGTTGAGCGATCCAAGTCCATAGTGAACCCAGGCTCCGAGCGTCGGGAAGTCGCCGTCGTTGCGATGCCGCCCCGAATGAAACTGCGTCTGCGCGCCGTGATTGCTGTCGGTCGTCCACATCGAACGCACGATGGCCAGCTTGTCGACGTTGCGAGCGATGTGCGGAAACCAATCGCTGATCTCGATGCCGCATTGGCCGTGCTTTCGGAAACCGACTTGCAACGGATAAAGCGTATTCCGCTGGTTGCCGTTGGCATCGGGGACCACCAGCCGCTCAAGCGCCAGCTTCTTCGGGTCTTGCACATCGGCGAAAGGGGTCTCGGCGATCGTCTTGCCTTGGTACTTCGTGAGCATCGGCTTCGGGTCGAAGCTCTCCATGTGGCTCACGCCGCCGTTCATGAAAAGCCAAATGACGCTCTTGGCCTTGGGTGCAAAGTGGGGCTTGCCATCGGGCGGCTGCCAAAGACCATCGCTGCTAAAACCGTCGCGATGCAGCATGGCGGCGAGAGCTAGACCCGTAAAGCCCATTCCGGCGTCTGCGAAAAATGTCCGGCGTTTCATCTGCATTGTGCCATCTCGAATTGGAGTTTTTACCGCGGAGGACGCGGGGAACGCGGAGTTAACGCAGAGTGACGAAATCGTTGTGGTTGAGCAAAGCCCAGATCAGGTTGGCTCGCGCGTCCTGTGCTTTGCTACCGCTTGCTGGCGAAGGCTGCTCTCGCCAGGCTTTCAGCGAATCCAGGCAGGCATCCACTTCGGCGTCGCTTGCCGACATGCCTAGCAGTGTCTGAAAAGCGAGACGAACGAAAGCGGTATCGCTGTCGATCCTTTGCGACAGGCGCTCAGCGATGCGCGGCGCCGCTTCGAGCACCAAGCGGCTGTTGGTCAAGGCAAGTGCCTGCTGCGGAACGATGCTCTGTTCGCGGCGGTAACAATCGGTGACCGCCGCCTCGTTGAACGTCATCAAAAACAAGTTGCGTTCATTGTTGGAATGGAAGAAGTACAAGCTGCGCCGGTTCGAACGGGCTTGTTCGGCGGGCAACACGGGCGGGCCGCCGGCTCGCTCGTCGAGCGTCGCTGCGAGCGAGAGGATCGAGTCGCGGACCACTTCGGCTTCGATCCGCGCCGGCGTGCGTCGCCACCAATAAACGTTGTCGGGATCTTTGGCGAGATTCGCCTCGGCGCCGGCGGTCGAGGAGCTGAGCCGGTAGACGCTCGAGGTCGTGATCAAGCGATGCACATGCTTCATGCTCCAGCCGCTGTCGACCAGTTCGCTTGCCAGCCAATCGAGCAACTGGGGATGCGTCGGGGCAGCTCCCTTGCGGCCGAAGTCGAACACCGTGGCCACCAGGGGCGTGCCCATGTGCCGCGCCCAGATCTGGTTGACGGCCACGCGAGCGGTGAGCGGATTCTCGGCCGAAGCGATCCACTTCGCTAGCGCCGTTCGTCGGCCGCTGCTGGTCGGCGGGAAAGCGATCTCGGGGTCGTCCTTGGTCGAATTGAAAAAACGCGTCGCGCACCAGACCGCTCCGGCCAGCTTCGTATAAGCTTCGCCCGGCTCGTCGGCTTGCTTGCTCGCTTTGGCCAGTTGCTCTTGGGCCGCCTTTAACTCTTTTTCTGCTGCAGCTCGCTGCTTCTGCTTGGGCTGGCCGAGCTTCTTCAGTTCGGCCGCTGCCACAGCGCGTTTTGCCTCGGCCAGGGCCGCTTCGCGCTCGGCATGCACCGCCGCACGCGCCGCTTCATGTTCGGCTTCTTCGAGCTTTGCAATGACCTCGGCATCGGCCTCTCGGTTGGCCTGCAGATTGGACTGCGATTTGGCCTGCAGATTGGACTGCGATTTGGACAGGGCATCGGTCTTTGCCCACGAAGCCCGCATCGCTTCGGCGCGGCGCTGAACACTTTGCTGCGTGGCGCGGGCCGCCGCAACCGCCAAGTGGGCTGCTTCCACTTCGGCTTGAGCTACCTCGAATTCGCTCGCGTGAACCGGTGCGTCGGGATCGGTCAGCTGAACGTCGGCCGCCAGCGGCGCGATGCTCACGGCATGGAACTGCACGAGCGCATCAAAGGTCGTCAGCTGCATCGCTCCGTCGCGGCGCTCGAGCGGAGACCGCCAAGCGAGCACCGGCTCGCCGTCGAGCGACACGTTCACCAGCCGGTCGCGAGCTTGCACGCGCAGTGCGTACTCATGTCCCACTTCGATCGAACGCTCGAGCCGCCCTGCCTCGGGATACTCCCGCTTGCCATCGCGGAGAAGCGAAGCTTGCACCTTCGAACCGCCGCCGACCGCGCTGACATAGACGACCTGTTCGCTGCCCGCAGAAGCGTCGTCGCTGGGGTCGGCCTGCGTGGAGTCAAAGCACAGGCAGACGCTGCGCCACTTGCTTCCGCCGACCATCGTGAATCGCACCGTCGCATCGAAGTCGCGCGGTGCCTCGCCGAGCCATCGCAAGACTGACCGCGTCGCGCCGTCGCGGCGCTGCTCGAGCCGGCCGGGCTGATGCACCCACTCGCCCCCAAACTGCTGCCACCGCCGGGCATCGACCGCTTCAAAGTTCTCATCGAGGCGCTCGCTTGTTGCGGCGGTGCTTGCTTGAGCAGCCGGGCTCGGCGCGGCGCCTTCCGTTGGAATGGTCTTCTCTGGCTCTGCCTTCGCTTTCACCGCGGCGAGTTTTTCTTCCGCCGCGCGGAGTGACTGCGCAGTCGATGCGACTTGCTGCTCGGCGTTGGCTAGATGCGTCTCGATGACCCACTCGCGCCTCTCGGGCTGCCAGGCTTCCGCGGGAAGCTGCACAGGCTCGATCGACAGCTCGCCGTTGGCCAGCAGGCTCGGGACGCCGGGGGCAATCGGCTTCGATTGGTCGGGGCTGCTCTCCTGGCCGCGGATGAACAAGTAAGTCGGTGTATCGAGCTGGCCATCGAACGCGCGTGGAATTCCATCGACATCCAGGTCCGCTTGGCCGGGAATCGCATCGAGCCGCACGTGATACGGTTCGAAGAAAGCCCGCATGGCGTAGTAGTCGGTTTGCGCGATTGGGTCGAACTTGTGATCGTGGCACTTGGCACAGTTCATCGTCAGTCCGAGGAAGCCTTTGCTGACGTGTTCGACCGTTTCGTCCATCCACTGATGGCGATTGAAAAGAAAATAGTTCCTCGCCAAGTAGCCAGTGGCTCGCAGCTTGTCGAGATCGTTCGGATAGAGCTCATCTGCCGCGAGCATCAAACGGATCATCTCGTCGTATGGCATGTCTTCATTGAGCGATTCGACGATCCAGTCGCGCCAATGCCAGATGTGCTTTTGACTGTTGCGCAGTTGCTGGCCCAGTCCCCACCAGTCGCTGTAGCGCCACACGTCCATCCAGTGCCGTCCCCAGCGCTGGCCGTAGCGAGGATCTTCCAGCAGGCGGTTGACCAGTTGTTCGTACCAATCGGACGACTGGTCCGCTTCGATACTAGCCAGCTCCGCCGGGCTGGGCGGCAGGCCGTGCAGATCGAGATAGAGCCGTCGCACCAAGATCGCGCGATCCGCTTCGGGCTGCGGGGCAAGCCCGTGCTCGTGATGCCCTTGAGCGATGAAGGCATCGATCGGATTGCGGACCCAAGCGGCGTTGGGAACTTGCGGGACCGGCGGACGCACGCGCGGCTGAAACGCCCAGTGCTGGCTCGGATCCGATTCGGGTACCTCGTCGGCTGGAGCCGCGGCGCCGTTGGCGATCCACTTGCGAAGCAGCTCGACCTGAGCGGCAGTGAATGGCTCGCCTTCGTGCTCGGGGGGCATGCGGCTGGCCACGTCGCTCTCGGTGACGCGCTGAAGGATCGGGCTCTCATCGGGCTTGCCCGGCGCGACCGCCGGCCCCGAGTCGCCCCCTTCGAGCATCAGCTCGGCCGTATCGAGCCGCAGGCCCGATTGCTGCTTGAGCGCTCCATGGCACGCATAGCACCGCAGCTGCAACAGCGGTTTTATATCGCGCGCATAGTCGACGTCTTCACCGCGCAGCCAAGCGGTGGAAGCGAAGAGGATCAAAGCCGACAGGCAGGTGGAGGCGGGAAAGTTCATGGCAGGTGGGGCTCTCTTTAGCCCGCCATTGTACCAAGTTCGAGCCAGCGGCCACAATCGCGCGGCTCGAAGGGGTTTACCGCGGAGAACGCGGAGAGCGCGGAGCAAGACAACCGCGTGCTCAGAGTGTAAGCTAAGCACGGCGCTATGGAACGATATTCAACTCTCCCCCTGGAGCGAAGCGAATATGAAACGTGTAGATCTACTGCTTCTCTGCTGGCTGGCGGCCCTTGCCGGGTTGGCGGCCCCTGTAACTCGCGCGGCCGATGAACCTCGGCGGCCGAATATCCTGTTTGCGTTTGCCGACGACTGGGGACGCTGTGCCAGCGCGTACGCCAAGCTCGACGGCCCGGGGACGATCAACGACGTCGTGCAGACGCCGAACTTTGACCGCATCGCCAGCGAAGGCGTACTGTTTCGCCACGCGTTTGTATCGGCCCCCAGTTGCACGCCGTGCCGCAGTGCGCTGCTGTCGGGTCAACATTTTTGGCGCACCGGTCGAGCGTCGATTCTGGTGGGCGCTTACTGGGATGGTTCGCAGCCTGCTTTCCCGCTGATGCTCCGCGACTCGGGTTACCACATCGGCGAGACGTACAAAGTCTGGAGCCCCGGCCAACCCAACGACGCTCCCTTCGGCGCGGGCAAGTACGCTTACGAGAAAGCCGGAGGGCGGTTCAATCTCTTTTCACAAAACGTGACCAAGATGGTCGAAGCGGGCAGCTCGATCGAAGACGCGAAACAAAAGCTCTACGACGAAGTGCAAAAGAACTTCGATGCCTTCCTCAAAGATCGCCAGCCTGGCCAGCCCTTCTGCTACTGGTTCGGGCCGACCAACGTGCATCGCAAATGGCAAAAGGGCTCGGGCAAAAAGTTGTGGAACATCGATCCCGATGCACTGAAAGGCAAGATGCCACCCTTCTTGCCCGATGTCCCGGAGGTGCGCGAAGATCTGGCCGATTATTTCGGCGAAGTGGCTGCTTACGATGCTGCGCTTGGATTGCTCGTCAAGCGACTCGAGGAGATCGGAGAACTCGACAACACGCTGATCGTCGTCAGCGGAGATCACGGCGCTCCCGGCTTTCCGCACGGCAAGTGCAACTTGTATGACTTCGGCACGAGCGTCTCGCTGGCTATGCGCTGGGGAGGCGCGAAAGGTGGCCGAGTCGTCGATGATCTGGTCAGCCTGACCGACTTGGCGCCCACGTTCCTCGAATTGAGCGGCACGAAAGTTCCGGAGCGCATGACCGGCCGCAGCCTGGTCGAGATTCTCAAGTCGGACAAGTCGGGCAAGGTCGACCCACAGCGCACGGCGGTCTTCACCGGCCGCGAGCGGCACGTCGAAAACGCGCGGGCTGACTACATGCCTTATCCGCAGCGAGCCATCCGCACCGACGACTTTTTATACATCATCAACTTCCGCCCCGATCGCTGGCCGCTGGGCGACCCGTATCGGCTCGACGGCGACAATCCTCCGACGCTCGAAGAAGTCACCGAAGAGACGCGCACGACGCTCCCGGACGAGGACGCCGGACCGAGCAAAGCCTGGCTGGTCAGCGTGCGCAACGATCCCGAGTGGAAGGAGTTTTTCAATTCGGTCTACGGCAAGCGGCCGCGCGAAGAATTGTACGACCTGAGCAAAGATCCGTACGAGATGAAGAACGTGGCTAGCGACCCCGCGTATGCCAAGACGCGCGAGGCGCTCGAAAAGCGTTTGCTCGACGAACTGACCCGAACGGGCGATCCGCGCGTCGTCGATGACGGGCGGTTCTATGAGACGCCGCCGATGTCCGGGCCGGTGACTCAGCCGCGTGCACGGAAGCGGTAGGTTTTTACCGCGGAGGTGTGGCACTGGCTATGCCAGTGTCTTTCCTTCGAAGTAACCAGGCCCAAAGCAACCGCGTCGACCTTCCAGTGGCAGTCAACCTCGCTCCCGAGGTCTTAGCAAGCCGAATAGACATTAGAGCGCACTCGCTGATCACTTGGCCTTATAACTTCGAAGGGAAGACACTGGCATAGCCAGTGCCACACGACGCGGAGTACGCAGAGGATGAAAAGAGAGATGAACATGCGATTGAGATTATGGGTACTCGTCATTGCCGCGTTGGCGGCGGTCGATGCTTTTGCTGCTGATCCCAAGCAGCCCAATTTAATTTGGATCATGGCGGATGATTTGGGGTATGGCGAGCTGGGGTGCTATGGCCAGAAGGTGATCGCCACGCCGAATCTCGATCAGATGGCGCGCGAGGGTTTGCGGTTTACGCAGTTCTATGCCGGGGCGACGGTGTGTGCTCCTTCGCGGAGCGTGCTGATGACCGGTCAGCATCACGGACACACGCGCGTCCGCGGCAACGCTGGCTCGACCAATCCGAAGGCTCAAGCGCTGCGGCCGCAAGACGTGACCGTGGCCAAAGTATTGCAGCAAGCCGGTTACCGCACTGCCTTGGTCGGCAAGTGGGGCTTGGGCGACGTCGGCGCAGCCGAATCGGGCTTGCCCCGCAAGCAAGGCTTTGACGAGTTCTTCGGCTATTTGAACCAGCATCACGCGCACAATCACTTTCCCGACTTCTTGTGGCGAAACGAAGAGCGCGTCGAGTTGCCCAACGTGGTGACGCCGGTCGGCGTTGATGGCGGCGGCTATGCGACCGAGGCCAAGGTGTATGCCGACGACTTGTTTGCCGACGAGGCGATCAAGTTCGTGCGCGAAAACCACTCGCAGCCGTTCTTTCTTTACTGGTGCATGGTCGTACCGCATGCCAACAACGAACGCACGCGAGCCCTCGGCAACGGCGCCGAAGTGCCTGACTTCGGCCCCTACGCCGACAAAGATTGGCCTGAGCAAGACAAAGGCCAGGCCGCGATGATCACCAGGCTCGACGAATACGTCGGCCGCATGCTGGCCACGCTGAAGGAGCTCAATCTGGATGACAACACGCTGGTCATCTTTACCAGCGACAACGGACCGCACAACGAGAGCAAACACGACCTCGAGCGCTTCGACCCCTCGGGGCCTTTCTCGGGGATCAAGCGCGCGTTGACCGACGGCGGCATTCGCGTTCCCACGATCGCCTGGTGGCCGGGCAAGATCGAGGCCGGACGCGAGTCGGGCCACGTCGGCTACTTCGGCGACTGGATGGCCACGGCGGCCGAACTGGCTCGAACCGGCATGCCTCGAGACTGCGATTCGATCAGCTTTGTGCCGACCCTGCTAGACGAGCCGGCCAAGCAGCAGCAACACGACTTCCTCTACTGGGAATTTCATGAGGGAGGTTTTAAACAGGCTGCCCTCTATCAAGGTCGCTGGAAAGGGATTCGCTCAGGCGCACCCGATGCCCCGATCGCTCTTTATGACCTGAAGAGCGATGTCGCCGAAAAGAACAACGTTGCTGCGCAGCATCCCGAACTGGCTCAGAAGATCGGCGATTATCTCGCAACCGCCCGCAGCGATTCGCCCGATTGGAAACCGGTTTGGAAGACCGGACAGCCGAAGCGCGCTGGCAAGAAGTAGACATTCCCATTTCTTAACGCAGAGACGCAGAGAGCCCATGTGTGCCACTGGCCTTAGCCAGTGTCTTCAATATCGAAGTTAAAAGCGGACATGGTCACGAGCCGTTCCAATGCCAAAGAACATTGCCAGACTTTGCTCGGCCTTGGTCAACAGAACAACTCGCCGCGTTTCACACTTCGAAGTGAAGACACTGGCTAAGGCCAGTGGCACACAAGCCAATTAAACCGCAAAAAGCCCATTACTTTACCATAGAGAGAGAGAGAGAGCAGAGGTCGCAGTATGTTGATCGGGAGATGGTGGTTGCCCGTGATGGCTGCTGTGCTCGGGAGTCGGTTCTTGGGTGCGCCGGGTGCTTCGGCGGCGGATGCGAAGAAGCCCAATATCGTTTTCATCATGGCCGACGATCTGGGCTATACCGACTTGGCTTGCTACGGCAGCAAGTATTACGAGACGCCGAACATCGATCGGCTGGCCGGGCAAGGGATGCGGCTGCTGAACCATCATCATTGCCAGAACTGCACGCCGACGCGGGCGGCGCTGATGAGCGGTCAGTACGGCGCGCGAACCGGCGTGTACACGGTCGGTGGCATCGATCGCTTCGACTGGAGCCAGCGTCCGCTGCGTCCGGTCGACAACGTCACCGAGTTGCCGCTCGATCGCGCGATCATCGCTCAACAGCTCAAACAGGCTGGCTATGCGACCGGCATGTTTGGCAAGTGGCACATCGGGCAAAAAGGGCCCTACCATCCTGGTAAGCGCGGCTTCGATGAAGCGATCGTTTCGATGGGGGCTCACTTCAATTTCGAAACTGACCCGAAAGTCGATTATCCCGAAGGCCAATACCTGGCCGATTTTCTAACCGACCGCGCGGTCGACTTTATCCAGCGGCACAAAGACGAACCCTTCTTTCTCTACCTGCCGCACTTCGCTGTCCATTCGCCGCATCACGCCAAGCCGGAACTAATCGAAAAGTTTAAGGACAAGCCAGGCGTCGGCGGCCACAAGGATCCGACCTACGCGGCGATGATCGCCAGCATCGATGAAAGCGTCGGCCGCGTGATGAAGACGCTCGACGAACTGAAGCTAGCCGACAACACCGTGCTGATCTTCACCAGCGACAATGGCGGCGTGGGCGGCTACGCACGCGAAGGAATCAACAAGCCCTCGAGCGACATCACCGACAACGCACCGCTGCGCAGCGGCAAAGGCAGTCTCTACGAAGGAGGAACGCGCGATCCTTTCATCGTTCGTTGGCCGGGCGTGACCGAAGCGGGCGCCAGCTGCAATGTGCCGACGATCCACGTCGACATCTATCCGACGCTGCTGGAGATAGCCTCCGCCCCGCGCCCCGAGCAGACGCTCGACGGCGAAAGCCTGGTCAAGCTGTTTCGCGATTCGGATTCGAAACTCCAGCGCGACGCGATCTATCAACATTTCCCCGGTTATCTCGGGGCTGGACCGGGCAAGTGGCGAACCACGCCGGTGAGCCTGATCCAGAGCGGCGACTGGAAGCTGATGGAGTTTCTCGAGGATGGCCACCTCGAACTCTACAATCTCCGCGACGATATCGGCGAGTCGAAGAACCTGGCCGAGCAGATGCCTGAGAAAGCCAAAGAACTGCACGCGCGATTGGTCGCTTGGCGCGCGGAAGTGAAAGCGCCGATGCCGACCAAAAACGACGGCTCGGCTGCGCCAAAGGACGGCCAGCGTAAGGGCAAGGGCAAGGGTAAAGGCCGCGGCAAGCGCAAAGCCTAATCAATCGATTAACCACGAAGACACAAAGACACCAAGAAGACTCAGGTTTTCTTGGTGTCTTCGCGTATTTGGGTCTTCGCCTCAGTAGTGCTTTTTCTTTTGGATCACTGGAGAACACGCATGCCCAGGGCAATGAGTCTATTGAAAATTGCTGCACTCGTATGGCTGTTTTCACTCACAGGACTCGTCGCCGGCGCAGCCGATCGGCCGCCGAACATCGTCTACGTCATGGCCGACGAGCTGGGTTACTATGAGCCGGCGTTCATGGGCAATCCGAACATCAAGACGCCGAACCTCGACAAACTGGCGGCTGAAGGCATCGTCTTTCGCAATATGTTCGCTGGGTCTTGCGTGTGCGCACCGACGCGGTGCTGTTTCCTGACCGGCAAGCACAGCGGTCATACATCGGTTCGATCCAACGGCGGCGGTACGCCGCTACGGGCCGAAGAGCCGACGATCGCTTCGATCCTCAAGGCCCGCGGCTACGCAACTGGCGGCTTCGGCAAATGGGGCTGCGGCGGCCGCGACTCGACCGGCGTGCCTGAGAAACACGGTTTCGACGTCTTCTTTGGTTACTACGACCAAGTGCATGCGCACACCTACTATCCCCCGTACCTGATTCGCAACAGCGAGGAAGTGCCGCTCGAAGGCAACTCAGGCGGTACCGAGGGAAAGACCTACTCGCAGTACGTCATTTACGATGCAGCGATGCAGTTCGTGCGCGAGCACAGCCAGCAACCCTTCTTCTGCTACATGCCCTTCACACCGCCGCATGGCAATTTCAATATTCCCGACAGCGATCCGGCCTGGGCGCTCTACAAGGACAAGCCCTGGCCTGAAGATGCCCGCCGGTATGCGGCGATGGTGACGATGCTCGACCGGCAGGTCGGCGAGCTGCTCGAGACGCTCAAAGAACTCGGCATCGAAGAAAACACGCTGGTCTTCTTCAGCGGTGACAACGGAGCCAACGATTACTTCAAGACCGACGAGCAGCCGCGCGGCGTGCACATGGGCAACAAGAACCCGCAAACGGGCGTCGAGTATCGTGGCACGAAAGGGACGCTGTACGAAGGGGGAGTGCGGATTCCCTTTGCCGTCCGCTGGCCGGGCAAGATCCCACCGGGCCGCGTGAGCGAGCATCTGTGCTACTTCCCCGATCTGATGCCGACCATCGCCGAAGTCACCGGAGCGACCGCTCCGGCCGACATCGACGGTATTTCGATATTGCCGGAGCTCATCGGCGAGAAGGCTGCCGGACACGCTCAAGGCGAGCACGAATATCTGTACTGGGAGATCAACGGCTGGACCGCGATTCGCCAAGGCAACTGGCGGGCGGTCCGCCCCAAGGCCAAGGCGAAGTGGGAACTGTACGACGTTTCGCTCGACCCGAGCGAAAGCCAAAACCTGGCCGACTCGCAGCCGGAAGTGCTCGCTAAGCTGGTTGCTTTAGCCGAGAAGGCTCACGAGCCAGTGCGCGAAGGCACCTTCACCAACACCGCGCGGCACGAGCGCGATCGCAGGGCGAAGTTCGGCAAGCAAGACGACCCCGACGCACCGGCCAAGAAGCGCTCTCCGCGCTCTCCGCGTACTCCGCGGTAAAAACGTCTTACCCTCGTTCCCAGGCTCTGCCTGGGAACGCACTGTCTTCGAGGCTCTGCCTCGCCTGGGCAGCCATAAAAGCAAAGCTTTATCGCGGGTTCTGGGAGGCGGAGCCTCCAAGACATTGCGTTCCCACGCGGAGCCTGGGAACGAGTGAGCGAGTCATCTAGCTGGCCTGCTTGGCGGCTGCCTTCTTGCCTGCCTGGTTGGGTTTGGGCAGTGGTTTCGGGAGTGGGCGGACGTGGGCTCGGTCGGCCCAGGCGCTCCACTTGGCGGCCAGCTCTTTGACGCGCTCGGGCTGCTGGGCGGCTAGATCGTGCAGCTCGGTGCGGTCGTCCTTGAGGTTGTATAGCTCCCAAGCGCCTTTGCGACCGAGGCGAACGAGTTTCCAGTCGCCGACGCGGATGGCGGCGTTGCCTTCGTGTTCCCAGTAGAGCGCATCGCGCTCGATCGTTTGCCCCTTGAGCGCCGGCATGATGCTGCGTCCCTCGAGGGGCAGAATCTCGTGGCCGTTGTAAGTCGCCGGATACTTTGCTCCGCCGGCGTCGGCACACGTGGCCATGATGTCGATCAAGTGAGTCGGCTGGTGCACCAGGCTGCCCGGCTCGGCGACCTTCCGGCCGGCTGCGTCTTGATTCAGTCCCGCGGGCCAGTGAACGATCAGCGGCGTGGCGATGCCTCCTTCGTGATTGAAGTGCTTGTAGCGGCGGAAGGGCGTGTTCTCGAGAAACGCCCACGACTCGCCGCAGAACCACTGCGAAGCGGCCTTGGTCGGATCGCCCTCGGTGCGGCCTTTGGGACCCGACTCGGCATTGCCGCCGTTGTCGCTCATGAACAGGATCAGCGTGTTGTCGAGCTCGCCGCGATCCTTCAGTCCGGAGACCAGATCGCCGATCGCTTTGTCCATGCGGTAAACACAAGCGGCGTAAGCGGCCATCAAGTGATCGAAGCGTTCTTGCTCGTCAGCCGAAACATCGTCCCAAGCCTGGATCTCTTCGGGGCGCGGCGAGGCTTTCCACGACTTGTCGACGATCCCCATTTCGATTTGCCGAGCGTGACGCTGCTGGCGAAGTTTGTCCCAGCCGGCTTTGTATTTGCCGCGGAATTTTTCGATCGCATCCGCAGGTGCTTGCAGCGGGAAGTGCGGCGCGTTGTGCGCCAGATACAAGAAGAAAGGCTTCTTCGCTTCGCGAGCTTCATCGATGAACTTCAGTCCATACTCGGTCCACAGATCGGTCGAGTACCAATCCTTGGGCAGCCGCGGATCGTCGTTGGCGATCGGCTCGCCGTTGAGGAACAGCTTGGCTCGCGGGCTCTCGCCGTAATAAAAGCCGCCGGCCGCCGCGTTGAGGCTGCGATCGAAACCGCGCTTCCATGGGCTCACGCCAAATTCCTGACCGACGTGCCACTTGCCGGTCATGGCCGTGAAGTAGCCGGCGGGCTTCAGGACTTCTCCAAAGGTCAGGCAATGATCGTTCAGTCGCCCACGATAGCCCGGTGCTCCGCGGTCGTCGTTCATGTGTCCGATGCCGGTTTGATGCGCGTACAAACCGGTCAGCAACGTGGCTCGCGTCGGACAGCACCGGCCGGTGTTGTAGAACTGCGTGAAGCGCACGCCGTTTTGAGCCAGCGCGTCGAGGTTGGGCGTCGGAATCTCCGAGCCGTAGCAGCCGATATCCGAAAAGCCCATATCGTCGACCAGGATCACGATAATGTTCGGCTTGGCCGAGTCGGCCGCTCGAGCGGTTATGGTCGCCAGGCAGGCTGCCAGGGCGAGGAGTAAGTGAAAGACCTTCATGGAGATTCTCCGAAATGAAGAGAAGAAGATTTACCGCGGAGGACGCAGAGAGCGCCGAGTCCGCGGTAAAAAAGATTTAGGGCGCTTGGCCGGTGATATCGCTCAAGAGGTTGAAGAACCCGCGTTTGCGCGGACTGCTGATTTGCCAGTTGACCGGAACGCTTTGGTAGCCGTCGTCGAAGCCTTCGCCCTGCATGCGATAATCGAAGTAGCCCCAACTCGCATACGCTCCGACCGCGGAAGCGAAGTTGTTGCTCGGTTTCTCAAAGTCGAAATGGTCGTCTTCATTGAAGAGGATCGGCATCGGACGGTAGCCGGGAATTGCGCGCGACTGGCGGACCATCTCGGCGATGCGCGCCGGATCCTTCACGCCGTTGCCGTGCAGCAATAAGAAGTCGGAGGAGCGCACGACGTTCTCCTGAGGCACCGCTCCGCCACCGTAGCTCGTTCCGACCAGCAACCGCCGGCCATCCTTCTCGGTGCGACGGACGCGGTTGATCAATTCATCAACGCGATCGGGTTTGAGGATGGCATGATCGTAGGCTTTGACGTTGCATTCGTTGTTGACTTCGACCAGCACGTTCGAAAAGCCGCGCTCGAGCAACCAATTGGTGGCTGCGTCGGTGGCGGCGATCACTGCCGCTTCATCCTTGAGCCGTTGATCCTGCCCAAAGTAAAAGTAGCCGACGATCACGACCATGCCGAGCTTGTCGGCCGCTGCGATTACCCGCTCCATCCGATCGAGATAATCGGGCCTCAAACTGCCGTCTGAGTCGAATGCCGAGTTGTGCCATGGTTGCTCGCGTGAATAACCTTGCGGACTGCCGCCTTGCAGATTGACGGTAATCGCCAGCAGGCCATGCTTGCGCCACTCGGACATGGCGGCGATAAACTCGCGCACGTTGCGCTCTGCGTCCCAGACCTTGGTATCCGGGTATGCCCAGAGATGACGCGTTTCGGGATTGAGATCATCGAAGGTAGCTTGCACCATGCGGCTATTGAGCAGCAGTCCCTCGATCTTCCTGCCATGCCACGTGCGGCCGGCGTAGGTCGGCTGGCCGTTGATGTGGAAAGCATCTTCAACGATCGAGACGCGCGTTTGCCACTGCTGGGCGAACAAGCGACTGACAGCGCCGCTGGCGAAGCTGCAAAGCATGAAGCACAATGCCGCTGCCGCCGTCGACAGAATCTTCATCGCTTGGTTCTTTCGGGAACAGGACGATTGGCAACGGGCGTCGCGGCCTCTGGATGCTGGGCGAGAATCTTGCGAAGCTTGGCGACGACCTCGGGTTGGGAACTCGCGAGGTTTTCCCTTTCGGCTGGATCGGCCTCGTAATCGTAGAGTTCGAGGTCGGCGGTGTCCGCTGGCGCGCCGGGCTTCTTCCACTCGACCAGCCGATAGCGAGCGGTGCGAATCGCCCTGCCCATCCGCTCGCCGCGCGGAAAACAGTGGTAGGCGTGGTCGCGCACCGTCGTCGACGGATCGCGCAGAACGGGAACCAGGCTCATGCCGTCGATCGGCTGCGGGCCGGGCGGCGCGGGAAGCCCCGCCAGTTCCGCCAAGGTTGGATACACATCGACCGTTTCAGCCAGCTGTTTCGACGCTGTGCCGGGCCGGGTCACGCCCGGAGCGATGATGAGCAGCGGGATGCGATTGGCCTGCTCGTAGTTGGTGTGCTTCGTCCAGTAACCATGATCGCCCAGATGCCAACCATGGTCACCCCACAGGACGATGATCGTATCGTCGGCTAGTCCCAATCGGTCGAGCTCGTCGAGCACTCGGCCGATCTGCGCATCGACGTAGCTGACGCATGCGTAGTAAGCGTGAATGAGCGTCCGCTGCGTTTGCTCTTCGCGCAAGTTCTGCTGCGTCAGCGGATCGTAGTTGACGATCTCGCCGCCGCGCTTGCCGGCATACTGCGGCGCGCCGATCGGATCGCGCTGATCGTCCGCGAGCCTGAAAGCCTTTTCATCGTGCAAATCCCAGTACTTTTTGGGACTGGTCAGCGGCAGGTGCGGTTTGACAAAGCCGAGCGCCAGGAAGAACGGAGTATCGGCGCGCTGTTTGGCAGCTTGCAGGCGACGAATCCCTTCATCGGCGATCCGGCCATCGGAGTACGCGTTGTCGGCAACCTCCAAAACTTCCCAGGCAGCCCCGCGCGGCAGCGAAGCAATCGCGTCCAGTTTCTGATTGGAAAAGTACGCTTCTTCGCGCGTGAGCTGTCCGCCGGCCGAGTCTTTGGGATCGAGATACTCGACCACTTTTTCGATCTTCGTCGGGACGCTCCACGATGCGCGGTCATCGTGATTGCCGTGCCCGGTGTGCAGTACTTTGCCAACCGCTTCGGCGCGATAGCCGTGGCTCATGAAGTGCTGAGTCAGCGTCGTGGCGTCGGGAGCGGCCGTGCGGAAGTTGGTGCTCAGGCTGTAAATGCCCAGCGACGTCGAGCGCGAACCGAGCAGCAGATTATTGCGCGACGGCGCGCAGACCGCTTGATTGCAATACGCAAAGTCAAAACGCATGCCTCGGGCGGCCAAGCGATCGATGTTCGGCGTCTTAGCCAACGAATCGCCATAACACGCAAGCGCCGGCTTGAGATCATCGACGCAAATGAGCAGCACGTTCTTGCGCGATCGATCCGCCCCAGCGGCCGACCCCACAACGAGCGTACATAGAGCGACAGCCCAAAGAGCGACTGTTTTCAATCGACAAACCATAACATTCCTTCTTCCTCATTTGTGTGCCACTGGCCTTAGCCAGTGTCTTCCGTTTCGAAGTGTGAAGTACGACGCAGAGACCGGTTTCCCAATATCAAGTAACGTCCACTGTGCTAAGCCTTCTGACAGAGGTCTGAGGCATTGGAACGGATCGGGGCTCTGGAACGCTTTTAACTTCGAGAGTGAAGACACTGGCTAGGGCCAGTGGCACACTCACGGCTTGTCGCAAGAAACCGGGGGCTACCGCCCGCCGAATGATCTTTAGGCTGCGATGATTTCGCGGATGACTTTTCCGTGGACGTCGGTCAAGCGGAAGTCGCGGCCGGCGTAGCGGTAGGTCAGTCGCTCGTGGTCCAGTCCGAGCAGGTGCAGCATCGTGGCGTGAAGGTCGTGCGCGGTGACGGGGTTCTCGACGGCTCGGAAACCGAACTCGTCGGTCGCTCCGTAGATCGTGCCTCCTTTAATTCCGCCGCCCGCCATCCACAGCGAGAATCCCCAGTGATTGTGGTCGCGCCCCTGCCCTGCTCCGGAACCGTTCTGACCGAGCTCGACCGACGGCGTCCGGCCGAACTCGCCCATGCAAAGGATGAGCGTCTCGTCGAGCATGCCGCGTTGCTTGAGATCGATGATCAGAGCCGCCAAACCTTGGTCGCATTGATTGGCGACCTGGCGGTGTTCGACTCGAATGTTCGAGTGGCTATCCCACGGCTGCAGATTGCCGTGCCATGTTTGCACGTAGCGCACGCCGCGCTCGACCAATCGGCGAGCCATCAGGAGCTGTCGATTCTGCGGGCCTTCGCCGTAGAGTTTCAAAATGTGTTCGGGCTCCTGGCTGAGATCGAACGCATCGGTCGCTTCCAGTTGCATGCGGTAAGCTAGCTCGAACGACTCGATGCGGGCTTCGATCGCCGATTCGCCGGGCCGCTCGGCGAGATGCCGCGCATTCAGTCGCTGCAGCAAATCAAACTGCGCGTGTTGCTCGGCCTCGGAGAGTCGCGCGTTGCGAATGTTCTCGATCAACTTGCGAGGATCGGTATTCGACGTATCGATGTGCGTCCCCTGATAGGCTCCCGGTAAGAATGCCGACCGCCAGTTGCCCGCCCCGCCGACAGGCAAGCCTCCGGGACAGAGGGCGACGAAGCCGGGCAGGTTTTCGTTGTCCGTGCCGATGCCCCAGGTGAGCCACGAACCGACGCTCGGACGCACCAGCCGCTGATCGCCGGTGTTCATCAGCATCAGCGACATCTCGTGGCTTGGCAGTTCGGCCACCATCGAGCGAATCACGGCCAGTTCGTCCGCGCACTGCGATAAATGCGGGAACAAGTCGCTGATCGGAATGCCGCTTTCGCCATGCTGCTTGAATGTAAACGGTGAGGGCAAAGCCACGCCGGTTTTGCGTTCGGTTTTCAGGTTATCAAACGGCAGCATCTGTCCGCCGCGCTTGGTCAGCTCGGGCTTGGGGTCAAACGTGTCGACCTGCGACATGCCGCCGTTGAGAAAGACATGAATTACATGCTTGGCTCGAGCCGGAAAGTGCGTTCTGGACGAAGCGCGTCCTTCGGAGCTCAAAAGCTCCGCTAAGGCGAGAGAGCCGAAGCCCAGGCCACATCGATGAAAGAACTCGCGGCGACTGGTCGGTAATTGCATAGCTCGTTAATCCACAAAGACGAATTCGTTGGCCGCCAAGAGCACATGCGCAAGCTGCTGCCATCGCGCGGTCTGCCCGTCGGTTGCTCCCGATCCGGTGCGCTCGGCGTCTCCTTGCTCAGCACCGACATACCGGAGGCTCATCTCGAGCTCCTCGGCATCGGGTTCGCGGGCGAACAGTCGCCGATACATCCACCGCACGCGCTGCTCGGCGCCGGGGCAAGCGTTCTCGGCGAGTTTGGCGAGTCGCGCCGCCCGATCTTGAATGAACTCCGAATTGAGCGCGAAGAGCGTTTGCTGAGGGACGGTCGTATCGGGACGCTGAGCGGTGCAGGAATTGGGATTAGGGCCGTCAAACGTGCTGGCGAAGTTGGAGACGATGTCGCGGTTGATAAAGCCATAGACGCTTCGCCTGGGCACCGCTGGAGTGGCCAGCAAATCGATCGGCCGGCCTCCCATCGTCGTGTCTAGTTCTTCGGACACCGCCAGCAGCGAATCTCGCATCGCTTCCAAATCGATCCGCCGGCGCGGCATGCGCCACAGCAGTTCGTTCTCGGGATCGATCGTTCGCGCCGCCGGGTTCTCGAGCGCCGCCTGTCGATACGCTCTCGAAAGCATGATTCGCCGATGAAGCTTCTTGATCGACCAGCCGTCAGCAAGGAATTCTTCGGCCAAGTAGTCGAGCAATTGCGGATGCGTCGGCGGTCGGCCGCGCGTACCGAAGTCGTCGGGCGTTCGAACCATCCCCTGTCCGAAATGATGTTGCCAAACCCAATTGGCGATGACGCGCCGCGTGAGCGGGTTTTCACGATCGACGATCGCCTGTGCCAAGCCTAATCGCCGCTTGCCATCGACGAATGGCTCCGCCCCGTCGCCCGACACCGCAGTTAAATAGCGGGCTTGCACCGCCGGTCCCCGATCCAGCGGATTGCCGCGACGGAGGACATGGAACGTCGGCGGGCTTGGATCTTCATCGAGAATCATGGCTCGCGGCGGCGAGCCGGGCGATGATAGGTGAAGGTTATGGATCGCGCCCCGCTTGCCGCCGAGCGTATCGGACACGGTGCGATTGAGCAGCTTGCTGGCTACCGCATCGGGAATCGCCGTCGGCGTATCGGCGCCGTAGATATGGCGTCGCAATTGCCGAAGAACGGCGCTGTTGATTTCCAAGTGCTGCTCGTCTTCGTCGGGAACGATCGTGCCGCCGGACATCGCTTCAGCCGAAGCGCGCTCGAGCGCGGCGAGCCAATCGCGGTGGAGGTTTGCGAACAGCTCACCATAGATTTCTGCTACGGCGAGCATTGATTGCGGGTGGCCGGCTGTGAGTGATTCGAGAACGCGCGGGTTCCACTTCGGCGCGGCCCTGCCCAAAGTTTTGAACTCAGCCGGTGCGGTCGCTTTGCCGTTCTCCTTGGTTAACTGCTCGCAGAGCGCGGCGGCTTGCGCTTGAAAATCATCCTGAGGCAAGCGCGACAGACGAACCCATGGTCCGAACACCGCATCGGTGTCGGGCATTTTCACCAGGTAGTCGCGCCAGCGATTCAAAATGATGGGCCGCAGGTCATCGGTGCGATAGGACAAGAATGATGTCGACGTGTCTTGCTCGGGCACGCCCTTGGCCAGCTCTCTCAAGTAGAGGCCAACTTGCATGCGCAATCTGCTGCGCATGACTTCGCTTTGTTCGCGGGCCATGTCGGTATATTCGGTTTGCGACGCACCGAGCTGGGACTGATAGTCTTCGTAAGCTTTGCCTTCTGGCGCCTGTCCGACGACCGGTAACTCGTCGGGTGGATGACTCGGCGCCAGCGCCGCGTAGAGCGAATAGTAATCTTCGGTCGAGATGGCATCGAACTTGTGATCGTGACACCTGGCGCATGCCACGGTCAGTCCTTGCAGGCCGCGAGTGATGACGTCGATCTGGTCGTCGAGCGTGTCGTGGCGGTTGCGAAATTGCATCCCGACGGTCAGAAAACCCAAAGCGGCGAGCGCCGGATCATGCTCTTGCAAACCGAGTTGATCGGCGGCCAGCTGTTCGGTCACAAAGCGATCGTAGGGCAGATCGGCATTGAAGGCCCTGATCACATAATCGCGGTACGTATACGAGAAGGGAAACTGAGTGAAACCGATCGCACTGCCTCCGTGCGTGTCGGCGTAGCGGGCGAGGTCCAACCAGTGCCGGCCCCAACGTTCCCCGTAGCGCGGCGATTCGAGGAGCCGATCGATCACTTTTTCGTAGGCGGTAGGCGACGTGTCGTTGGCGAACGCTTCCACTTCGCTCCAAGTCGGCGGAATGCCAATCAGATCGAATGTAGCGCGGCGGATCCAAGCTTGGCGGCTAATCTCGGAAGAATACGTAAGTCCCTTGGCACGCAAGCGAGCGAGCAAGAAGTGGTCGATCTCGGTAAGCGCCTCGGCGCCTGCTTGCGGCACTTGCGGTCTGCGAACCGGCTGGTATGCCCAGTGCCCTTCGTACGGAGCACCTGCTTCAATCCATCGACGCATCGCCTCGATTTGAGCGGCACTTAACTGCTTGCCCGATTCGTGAGGCGGCATGCGCAGGTCGGCATCTTGCGTAGTGAGTCGCTTGAGCAGTTCGTCGCGCAGCGATTGATCAGAGCTGGTCGAGGCCGCGTCGATCCAATCGCCGACATCCAATCGCAGATCGGCTTGGCGCTGGCTGGCATCCGGCCCATGACACTCCAGGCAGTACTCGGCCAGGATCGGTCGAATATCGTCGTTGAAGCGCAGATCCGCCGCAAACAAGTTGCATGGCAGCCAAGCAACGATCAGTAACAGGCAAAGTCGAAACATGTCAGCCCTTGGCGGGTATGCAGGCGGGGGTGGGAGGGTGACATTCATTTTGCCCCTTTCGCCGAGCAATTCCTAGTTGCCCGAAAGAAAACATCGGCCGTGCCATGTGAGGCAGCGAGAAAGGATGGTGATCCAACGTGGGACGGCAGTCCTCTGCCGTCAGCACCCGGCAAGCCGCCCGACTCTGCCCGTCCACCTCTTCTTCTTTGTATTCTTCTTCGGCCGCTTCGCGGCCTTTGAGACATGGAGGTGAAGGCCAGCCGGCTTGCCAGGTTCTGCACATCAGGGGCCTGATGTGCTACGTTCGGCTGGCAGCCTTTTGCGCTGCCCCACACAAGTCGACCGTGGTATATGAGGCAGCGAGAGAGATTGGTGGTCC
>JBQCEI010001071.1:0-3808 GCA_051960375.1 Aureliella sp.
TGTTGTTTATTAATGTTTTTATTTTTAATCTGCTGAGGGGTGGGGGCGGTGTTGGGGTTGCCGTTTGCTGCCCCGTTTCTCCGCGGTAAAAAGGAACACCTTGGCATTTTTGATCATTCGTCACGGACAGTAAGGAAACTCGATGTCGAGTATTGGTTCGCCGCGTTCCGCTCAAAGCTCTATCGTGATTGCCGACGGTGAGCCGCTCGATTTGCGCAACCGGGAATTGGCTGCGTTTCTGGCTTGGCTGCTTCCCGGGGCCGGGCATTTTTATCAGCGGCGTTACCTGAAGTCGGCGATCTTCTTCATCGCCATCATGAGCACGTTTGCTCTGGGGATGTTGGTCGCCGGCAACCGCTGCGTCTATGCTTCGTGGAACGGCGTCGAGCGACGTTGGCAATTCGCGCTGCAAGCGGGCATCGGCCTGCCCGCCATGCCGGCGGTCTATCAAGCGTATCGCGTCAACAAAGGACAGCTGCCGGGACTAGGCGGCTTCATGGCTCCGCCCAGTTCGGTTCGAGAGCTGTCGGAATGGAACCACGCGACATCGTCGGGCTTCGACATGGGAACGCTGTATACGATGATTGCCGGCCTGCTCAACATCCTGGTAGTCTTCGACGCCTGGGGCGGTCCATTGCCGCCACCGGTCAAACCGCCGCGCGGCAAAAAGGATTTTGAGGACGCCGGCGCTTCGGAATCGTCGTAGGTACATCGCAACGCGGAACGTCGGGATTGCGACCTGAAGGGTCGCCTAAGTCAGCCCAGGGCAAGCCGCCGTCAGGCGGCGCAGCCCTGGGTAAACTGAACAGCAGGTATGTCGGCCCTGAAAGGTGCCGCTCATTGCCAGCCATACAGAACGGCGCGGCTTTTCAACTGATTGGCAGGCAATGAATGAGCGGCCCTGTCAGGGCCGACATACCGCAATGCCCGTTTACCCAGGGCTGCGTCGGCCTGGCGGCCTCCTTGCCCTGGGCTGATATAGGCGACCTTACAGGTCGCGAAAACCACCGCTCTCACGCTACGACGCCGGCTGATCGTGAGAGACCCGTATACCATTGAACCAGCAAGGATTTCTGGAGCATGGGCAGAGTCAACGAAGCAATCAAGACCTTCAATGCCACCGTGCGCACGGTGCTGGCCGCCGCTGTTTTGGGCGGCCTGGGACTCCTCAGCTTCTTCGGCTATTCCGAGTACACCAAGCGAGAACGCGCTCTGGCCACCGCCCATGCTCAGGTGTCGGAGCTCAAGTCGGAGCTGAAAGTTAAGACCGAGGCGCTGGAAAAACTCGAGACTTCGCTGCGATTGTTGAAGACCGACCAGCGGCTGGCGCGGCTGGATGTTCTTAAGCTCGAGCGCAATAGCGATGACAAGGTAATTAAGAGCCGACTGCAGTTCGTCGAGCTCTCACCCAAGGGCGATCCGATTTCGCAGCCGAAACATTTCGAGCTGCCCGGCGACGTCATCTACATCGATAATTGGGTGGTTAAGTTCGACGACGAGTTTGTCGAGCGAGCCGACATCGAGCGCGGCACTTCGCTCTGCTTATTCCGTCGCATCTTCAGCGAGGATCAAAAGCCAACCGAAGGCGTTTCACTCGACGAGGTCGGCATGCGGCCGCAAGCGTACGGACGCGGGCCGATGACCCAGTTCGAACGCAATCTGTGGAAGGACTTCTGGGAATTTGCCAACGATCCCGCCAAGGCTGCGGCAATGGGCATTCGCGCCGCCAACGGCGAGGCGGTGTCGATCAAAGTCCGCGAAGGCAAGAGCTACGCGATCGAACTTCGCGCCTCGGGCGGGCTGTCGATCCGGCCCCTCGCGGAAAGCCAGTCCGATAGCGCTCAGTAAGTCAAGTTTACCGCGGAGGACGCGGGGAGCGCGGAGAAGAAGACGACGTATTACGCGGGCTGCGTCCTTTCGAGTCTTTCGAGCAGTCGGCGCCAATCGTCGATCGCAGACGGGCCGCGGAGAAGGTGCTCAGCGGCGCGGGCGGTCGGTGGCTGCAGTCGGGAAGGTTGCTTCAGCCACGCTTGAAACTTCGTATGCAATGGCTGCGGGCTGTCGCGCTCAAAGCAGAGCTCATCGGCTGCTGCGCCTAGTCGGGCTCGGGCGGCCGGCGCATCGCACACGAGCGTCGGCAAACCGCTGCTGATGGCCGTCGGCATGAGCCATGACAGGCCTTGCGAGGCGCTTGGCACAACGCACAAGTCAGCGACCGATAGAACCGGTTCGATATCTTCAAACGTGCCCGGCATCAAGAACTCGTGCCGCCAGCCTTGACGCTGCACCAAGTCGAACAGTCGCGAGCGCTCGGGCCCATCGCCGATGATCCAGCATCGCGCATCGCGAGTCAACTCGAGCACCGGCCCCAGGGCGTGGATCAGCAGTTCGAGTCCGGCGCTTTTGGTCAGGTCGCCAATCGCTACGCACAGCCGCTGGTCGGCCCGCAAGAAGAGTTCGTGATTGATGTCGGCCAGCGCCCGCCTCATGCGCGACCGCGTCAGTTCATCGCGAGCAACTTTCGCAAACGGCCCATCGGGCAAAGTTGCCATGCGCTCCAGCGGCACGCCCAGCGATGCCAATTCACGTCGCGCGGACTCGTGCGGCACGGCGACCAACGCGGCGCGAGAGCAGGCCGTGACCATTCGTCCTTGCAACCGTTCCTGCAGCACACCGCCGCCGTCAAGCGTGTCGTACCGCACCACGACCGGCGGCAAGTCCGATGCGGGATGCGAGGTCAGCAAGAGTGCTTCCTCTTCGGCCGCGTCGACCACGATGCAATCGAAGCTCGAACCGTGCTGAGCCAGCCAGTCGGAAAGAGCTCGCCCGTAGCGCCGCGCGCGGAACGGGGTCAGCGGACTGGGGCCGAGCCGATGCACTGGAAAGTCGCGGAGCTCCACGCGCGCAGGCCAAGCGGAATGCCACTGCGCACTGAGCACTTCGGGCTGCCAACCGGCTTGGCGCATCGCAGCGGCTAGATTCAGCACGCGCCACACGTTGTCGTTGGCCATCGGCCAAAAGCGGCGCGTCACAAACAGGACGCGCGGCGCGGCGTTCATCGTCTAAGCCTCGATGTCGTGGGGTTCCAGCACAGCCAAGAATGGCAAGTTGCGATACAGATCTTGATAGTCTAACCCATATCCGACGACAAACTCATCTGGAATATGGAATGCCACGAAATCGGGTTGCAGATCGACTTGCTGCCGCCCTTGCTTATGCAGCAAAACGGCGCTCGCGAGGCTGGCCGGCTCCATCTGCGCGATGCAGCCCAAGACCGCTGCCAGCGTTTTGCCGGTGTCGAAAATATCGTCGAGCACCAGCACATGACGACCGCGCACGTCCAGCATCATGTCGTCGCGAATCCACAACTCGCCCGACTCGGTGCCGCCGCGATAACTGCTCGCTTGAATGAGGCTGATCCGCACCGGCATGGTCAGCAAGCGTATGAGATCGGCCAGCAGTACCAGGCTCCCGGTCATCACCGCCACGATGGTCAGCGGCTGCGGGCCGTAGTGTTCGGCCATCGTCTGCGCCAACTCAGCTACACCGGCGCGCAAACGTTCCTCGTCTAATAAAACCTTCAAGCTTCTCGACCCTTCAGCGCCTGGTATTCCATATCGTTGTTGCTCTTTGCCCTCTTCATGTAACCCGACGCGTAAGTTTTGAAGCTGCGCTTTTGACCGGGCCCTGTGTTGGGGGGGGGGTTGGCCGGGGGATAATAGAAAAAATTTAAACCAGAAAGGCCCAAAAAACCCAAACAAAAAGAAAATGATTTCAACACATTTATTATTAAATTTTTTTTTTTAAA
>JBQCEI010001072.1:0-3554 GCA_051960375.1 Aureliella sp.
CACGTCATCGCGACGACCTTTCAGCCGAAGAGTTCCCCGCACGCCGTCGACGACTTTGCCATCGCCCAGCTGCACGTCTTCCATATCGAGCACCAAATCCAGATCGGTTGCCAGCGCTCGCGAACCATCGCTCGGCAGCTCGAAGTTGGTCTGGCCCATGATGTTCACCGGCCCGCGCAGATCGAGTTCGATCATGCCGCGACTGATCGCCTCCGGCAGAGCTCGCAAGAGCTGAGTGTCGACCATCACCCTCGAGGAAGGCAGCCAGCGAACCGAGCCGATCCAATTCCCAACCGCGTTTTGTTGGCACTGGGCTTCGAGCGATACGCGGCTGTTGCCGTTCGTTGCCGAAGCCTTGGTAATGTCGAGAAAACCGGGGCGATACGTCAGGTCGCACGCCACGTCGGACAACCAGTACGGAAACGACTTCGGATGCAGCCGCAGCGATTGACCGGTGTCGCTGTTCGGTTCGTTGTCTTCATGCAAAGCGACTTGAATGTCCAGCGGCGCAGTGCCGGTTTGGCGAACGATGCTGACCTCGGCGCGATCGAGATTGCCGCTCGGTTCAATCTGCTCCCACAGCTGCCGCGCATCGGGAGGCAAGGCCCGCTGAAGTTCCTCCTCCATGGCGAGAGAATAGGCCGTGAAGCCGAGTCGGAACGGCACGCCCGATTCATGGCCATCGACCCACTCGCCGTTGCACTGAATCCGCCCGCCATCGTTCCAGCCCTCGAAATTTTCCAGACGCCAATGATCGTCGGTGGCCAGAATGCGTCCTTGAATGCGATGCAGCGGATAGCGAAAGTGCTGATACAGCATCGAACAATCGTAGACGCGAATGTCGAGTTCTTTGTGCCAGACGGTCGGCTCGTCTTGCCGCCGCTCGAACACTGCATTGTGCACCTGAAAGCTGCCGGCCGGCTCGAGCGAGCGCACGAAGCGCTCGACATTGCTGGTCGGCTGATTGCGGACCGTCAGCGCCGACAGGACCTTTTCATCGATGGCGATGGCGCCGGCCGTGCCCAGTTGCAAGCGGCCAAACCATTCGTTGGCGACGCGTGAAAAATCGAAGTCGCCGGTGATCGGCTGCCCGCCCGCCTTGCCGCTCAGCTCCTGACCGCTGATGCGATCCGACTCGATGCACACGCTGCCGACGACGTTGGTGAGCGGATACGGAAAAAGCCAACACTCCAACTGCACGTCGCGGCAAGCGACCTCGAGCCGCGGCCGCCACGTCGTTCCATCGGAGGCGAGATACACCTTGGCATCGACATAACCTTCCGGACGAACGCGATCCCAGTACGTCCGCCACTTGGCCGGCAAGGCGCTATAGACGCGGCCATCCAGCTGGAGCATCGTCGCTTCGGCGTGGATGACGACCGGAGCTTGCGGATGGAAACCTTTGATGTCGGTTTCCAATTTGAACGAAGCCTCGCCGCTGCGAGCTTTGATGTTGCGCAGCTGCAGCGAATCGTTGTTGCAGAAGAAGTCGCCGCTGAGTTCTTCCAGCGGATAGGGGAGCCGCGTGTCTTGCAGCCGGCCCGAAGCCAATTTGCCGCGCACGCTAAAGGCCCAAGGCAAATCGGCCGCTGGCTTTTGAACCAAGAAGTTCGCGCTCGCCTTGCAGGTCAAACCAGCCAACTGCGTCAGCGATTCCGAAAGATCGCCAGGGAGCTTGGCGATCAGATCGGTTGAAAAGTTCAGATCGCGCATCGCCCCTTCGAGACTCCACTGGCCGCGAGTGCGATCGAGCGAGCAGCGAACTTCGACCGCTTCGCAGGTGCCGCTGCTGCGAGCGACCAGCTTGCCTTGGAGCATTCCCTGACCGGCGAAATCGCCTTCGCTCGCTTCGCCGATCTCGCCGTTGATGTCATGAAAGATGATCGGAGTTGCGTTTGCGCTGAGCTCGCGAAACAGTCGCAGTTCGCCGTCGTGGATGCTCACTAGAGGCGTCGGCGCATTGTCCGTCTTCTTGCAAGCCAGCGCCAGCACCGACCAAGCGCCTGACTGGGTTTGCCACAGATCGATTTGAGGGCGAAAAATGTCGACTTGGCGGACGAGCACTGTTTCCTGAACGAAGTGTGCAATGTCGAGATCGCCCGTCAGATCGAGACGGCTAACCTCCGCAACCTGGCGAGCTTTGTTGCCATCGCGCACGGCCAGACGCAGTCCGTGCACCGAGATCTTGCTCGGACCTTCGATCGTCACCCGCTCAATCGCGATGCGCGTTTGCGGAAACATCTGGCCGAGCCGCTGCAGCACGGCGCTTCGCAAACGCCGATCGACGCGATCCTCGAACGCTTTGTAACTCAGAATCGCCGCAGCGGCGGCCAAGAAGATGACCAGCCAAAGCACCGCCCCGCCGGCGCGCGCATGGCCCCGCTCGCGCGTCGATCGCTTGCGCGACGCTCGATTGCCGTTGGATCGCTCGTCCAGCGATCGCTTGCCCGGCTGGGCCCCGTTCATAGCGGTGGTAGGTTCAATCGAAAGACTTCCCTGTCACTCGTTGAAACGCAATGGTTCACTGAGAGTCTGGCTGAGGCTCAGTAGTAGCCGGCCGCTGAAACACAGGCAGCCGACTGACCCCGCAGCCGGCCAGTGCCGTCAGCAGCAACATCGCCGGCTCGCGATAGCGTATCGAACCGACGAAGACCATGTGCAGCAAGGTGAAGTAGATCGCGGGCAACACGCACACGACCACCAACCCAGCCGCCTGGCGGCGCAAGATCCAAACGGCGGCCGCGGCTGGGATCAACACGCCCAGACATCCGACCGTCAGCACGAGCCGCAAGCCGGTCGAGCCAAACTCGCCGGCGGTCGGCCAAAGACTCCACGTTCTGGCGAATTTTATCAGACCGAGGCGAATTGCCCCAGAGATGTTTTTGCGAGCCCACTCGAGTGCCGCGGCTTGCATTCTCGCATTGAGGCGATATTCGAAAGTGCTTCGCTGCCACAGTCGAGAGCGCGCCGCTTCCGCACTCGGCGCAGCTTGCGCCGCTTGATGCTCAGCGGCCCACTGGGCGTCGGCCCGGCGCTGCTCGGCGATGAAGCGATCGACAAACTCCATGTTCTCATCGCTGCCACCGCTGGCACCTTCATGCAGGCCGTCATAGAGACTGGCGCCTACTTGCAACGTCGTTGGTACAAACCGCGCGGTCAGCATCGCGTTGCGAATCCACCACGGAGTCATAGTGAGCCCGCAGCCGATCGCCACCAGCACGAGCACCTGCAGTTGATGCGCTCGCCGGTGGTGAAAGGCGAGGACCAAGATGCCCGCGAAAGGCCAGAACAAAAGCCAGCTCGGCCGCGCGAGGATCGCCAAGCCGCTGGCCACTCCGGCAAGCAAACCGATCAGAACCACCGGACGCACGCGCGGACTTTCGATCGCTTTGTGCCAAGCGAGCAAGCTCAGCAACATCAGCGGGCAAAAGATCGCTTCGCTCAAGATGACAATACTCATGCCGATCGCGCCGGGATAAAACGCAGCCAGCACGCCCGCGATGCAAGCGGCCCGATCGCCACCACCGCGCCGGGCCAGTTGCATGACTAGCCAT
>JBQCEI010001073.1:0-2164 GCA_051960375.1 Aureliella sp.
AGACCGACGAGATTGCCGATTCTCTGCTTGCCCGCCGCCATAACGATAAAGACGATCGAGAGGGCGAACATGGCCAGCGTCATCACCGGATCGTGCGTGTGCCACAGCGGCTTCCATTCGACGATCAAAGGCCGCGGCATGCTGATCGCCTTGATCAAGTAGGGCACGTACTGCCAGCCGTATGGATTGATCGGTAGAGCCAACACGGCCAGCGGGCCGGCCAGCGCCAGATGCCACGTCGCTCGCCAAGCGATAACGAGCGACCGCGATTGCCAAGCAAGCGACGCGAATCGCTCGATCGCATACAGCCCGAGCAACCCCAGCCCGACGACAAAGCCCGCGTGCAGATTCAACCACACGACCAGCATGCACCACCAGCCGACGAGCCACAGCCGATGCCCGCGGCGGTCGCGTTCTTGCATCCACAATTGCACGCTCAGCAGCACGAGCGTGAACAGAGTTGCGCGAATCGTCGCAAAGCCGACCCAGAGCATCGGAAACACGGTCAAGGCGAAAGCGGCAAACAGATACGGATGCACGCCACGCATCCGAGCCACGCGATAAAGCATCGTCCACATGACGGCGATCAAGCTGAACTTGAGAATCGTCAGCCCGACAAGTCCCAGGCCGGTGCCCATCGTGGCCAGATACAGAATCGCACCGGTGCCCCATTCGTGATGCACCGAAGGGCTGACCGTCGGCGTGTAGGCGAATAGGTCGCTGTGCGGAAAGGTTCCCGTTTCGACCCACGCGCGAAAGAGGGCCATTTCATGGAAGGCGTCGTGCGTGATCTCGCCGACGCGGGCGATCATCGCTACGAACGCCAGGCCCAGCGCCGCAAACATCCACCGCGCCACTTGCCGCTGCAGGGCTCGCGAAGGCTCCTCCGCCGCGCTCCGCGCGTTACTTACAGATTCATCGATCGATAGAGCGATTGCCATGTCGGGTTTTATTCCTCCGCGCTCTCCGCGTCCTCCGCGGTAAAAAACTGAACCACCTTGAAGGCTAGCTCGCACGAGCAACCGCAACTTTGCTTGCTTTGTAAAGCGCGTCGCATTAGGCTTAAGCATGCTAATGCTTGTATCGACAATTCCGATTAAACCTTTAAAAACCAGGCAAAACCGGGAATTTGCTCTGGTGCTTGGCGGCAGCGCTGGTCTAGACTCCCAGCCACAGTGCGAGGCCTCAAGGCACCTGCTTCACGATCACTTCGCCTCGTTTCTCTTCCCAAGTGCAAAACCCGCTTTGCGCTCTTTCGGGAAGGAGAATGACACTGTGTGGCGATTGCCCTGCGGACATCGACTGGCTTGGAGGAGCCCGATGGTCGGCACGGTGCGATCGAAAGGATGGACCCGGTCGAACCACAGTCTGCATGAGCATGCAGTGCATGCGCCTCCGGAGCAGACACTATTCAGGAGCCTTCGAGCATGGAAGCTCGCCTTCGCCGCCCGATCTCGGGCATGGCCGCGCTTTGCGTATCGCTTGTCCTCAGCGCCTCGGAATCCGCTTCGGCTCAGTACGCGCCGCAGGTAGTCGCCGAATCGCAAGTGGCCATGCTGCAGCCAACGATGACGCCCCCGGTTCCCGCAGCCGCCGCTCAGCCTTTCGTCCAGGGAAGGCCTGGAGCGACCGGACCGGTGATGCAAGCCGCCCCGGGCATGATGGCCGGCGCAGCCGCCGCAGGGCCTAGCGGCGGTCAAAGCGAAAACTTCGTCGTTCTCTGCAACGATCCGCAGCTGACCGAAGTGGTTTCGAAAGCAGCTGAACGATTCCGCCGCGACTTGGCCATCCACTGGCTCGGTCACGAATTGCCGCCATGGTCGCGTCGCTGCCCGATCTACGTCACAGCCGGTCCGAGCTTGGGCGCCGGTGGCGAAACGCAGTTCGCGCTTTACAACGGCAACGTCGGCGACTGGAAGATGTCGGTCCAAGGGACTCCCGAGCGGATCCTCGATAGCGTGCTGCCTCACGAGATCACGCACACGCTCCTGGCCAGCCACTTCGCCCCGCTGAATGTCCACGTGCCGCGCTGGGCCGACGAAGGTGCCTGCACGACCGTCGAGCACAGCTCGGAGCAAGACAAACACAAATCGCACTTGGTTCAGTACCTGAGCACCGGCCGCGGCTTGGCATTCCATCGCATGTTCAGCTTGAAAGATTATCC
>JBQCEI010001074.1:0-5602 GCA_051960375.1 Aureliella sp.
GGAGGCGGGATAGGAGGCGGCTGGGGATGTCGTAGAAGCTGCGCGTCCCGGAGTGGCCGCTGAGCAAAATTTCGAACTGAGAAGCATCGCGGGCGATGCTGGCGGCGGCGAGCTGTTGTTGAGCCGAGCGCAAGCCCACAGTCAACTGGGCATCCCACCCAGCTCGATCGGCCGATCGTTCTCCCCATGCCGCACGCAGCGGCTGGCCGAACCAACATAGACATTCCGGCAAACGCTCTTCCCAGAACGCGTACTCGATCGCCGCGGGTACCAACCATACGTAGCGACTGCGGCCTGGGCCAGCAAGCTCGGTCGATTCGACCATCGCAGCCAAGTGCGAGAGCCCGGGCATCAGCGGTCGCTCAGTGTCGCGCACGTCGCAGAACCTTCCCTCGGGCGTTAGCCAGATCGATGTTCTCGGATGTTGAACGATCGCCGCGCTGCGCTTCAAGAACTCGGCCGCGTCGCGATGATTGCCGGTGCTCACGCCATAAAAGCCCATGCGGCTAAAGATGCGGTAGCGAGCCAACATCTCAGCATCGATCGGCGCATAGAAGCGATGCTCTTTCCACAGCTGCCGACGCACATAGAGGGCCACCATCGGGTCCCACCACGAAGCGTGATTGGCATATACGACCACCGCGGCCTCGGGATCGAAGACCTCCTCGGTGAGCGCCCGGCGATACACGGCCACCACATGAAAGTGGCGGCGCAAGTAGCCCGGCAGGAAGCAATCTTCAAAGCCCCGCATCAACCACCGGTCGCTGCGCGGCAAAGCCACATCCCGACGCTGCCGGCGCCGCGCATCATTCATCGCCGCACATTTTTCGTCTCCGCTATCGAGTGTGGCACTGGCTATGCCAGTGTCTTTTGCTTCGAGTCTTGAGGACCAAAGGTCCGTGATCCCTTAGCCCAGCCCAGCGGGCTGGGATCGCTTGCGCCCGCGGGATCCCAGCCCGCTGGGCTGGGCTAAGGAATCGCGGGCCTTTGGCCCTAACAGCCAAAGATGTTGCTATGCCATATACCCAGGGCTGCGTCGGCCTTACGGCGTCCTTGCCCTGGGCTGATATAAGCGACCTTACAGGTCGCAATGCCAAAGCCAGGAAAGTATGGGGCAGAGAATCTGCCCATCGCTTCCACGACACAGCCAACTTCCAAGCCACTAGAATCCGGGCTGAGCCAAAATGTTGTTCGTCGGACATCGGTTCATTTACAATTCCGAGACTTCAACAGGAGCACAGAACCGCTTGACTGCACCATTTATTTCCCCACCAACCCGTCTGCAATCAGCCATCATTTTGGGCCTCCTGATTTTTACACTTGCTATACCGTTTGGCCGACGTGATGATCTCCTGGGATGGATTGCCTTCTTGTACATTTGCGGATTCGCGCTATTTTTTTTGGGCCGTGTTGCTTCTCGGGTTCTCGATGCGATTCCTAGAGTGGATTCGCAACCGAAACATGTGATTCACGACAAAAACCACGATTGCAATTCCTTGTATGCCTTCCAGATATGCAGTTGCCGTGACCCAGTGATACAGTCGCGGGAAACGCGCGAGCCAACCGACGAACGCAAGCGAGGTTCGGCGGCTTCCTGAAAATCAGTGCTTTTGCGCCTCGCCAGGTTATCCATGGCGTTACGCGTCGGTTTAGGGAAGATGGACCAGCCCATGACTCGCAGCTAACGGCGCCAGTGCCTCAACGCTCGACCGAAGAACCGTTAGCTTGCACGTCGCATTGGTATCGTCTCCGTGTCTCTGCGGTAAAAAATCGCCTACGCCGGCGCCAACCCTCGCACCCGCCCGGCCGCGAAATCCTGATCGACTGCATCGGCGGCGATCCAGCCGCTCATCATGACCATTGGCATGCCGGGCCCGGGATGGGCCGCGCCGCCGGCCAAGTAGAGTCCGTTGATCTCGCGGTGGCGGTTGGGCGGTTTGAAGGCTCCGAAAAACGTGCCGTGGCTCGCTAGGCCATAGATTGCTCCGCGCCACACGTGGTAGCGAGCATCGATTCCCGCGGGAGTCAAATGCTGCTCGGTGACGATCCTCGAGCGGATGCCGTGCAGTTTTCCGGTTCGCTCGAGCTTGTCGAGAATCACTTCGCGATAGTCGGGGAGCATGCTGTCCCAGTCGTGGTGCGGCCGCAAGTACGGAGTATGCACCAGCACGTACAAAGCTTCACCGCCCGGCGGGGCCACCGCCGGTTCGGTCACTGCGGGCGCGCAGACATAACAGGTCGGATCGGGCGCGGGCTCGCCGCGGCGATAAATCCACTCGAATTCCTCGTGCGGATCTTTGGAGAACACGAAGTTGTGATGGAGCAAATGCGGATAACGCTCGCTCAATCCCAAATACAAGACCACGCCCGAGCAAGCCGGCTGTCGGCCTTTGTCCAGGCGCGTCGCCACCGGCGTGCCGCGCAATAACTCGCGATGCGTGCGCAGCGAATCGCAATTCGATACGACCGCGTCGCACTCGATGAACTCGCCGCGCTCGGTTCGCAAGCCGGTCACCGCCAGGCCGCTGGTTTCGATCGCCGTGATATGGCAATCGCAGCAGAATTCGACTCCCAGCTCCCCAGCCAGCTTCGTCAGAGCCAGCGGCACAGCCCGCGTGCCGCCGATCGGATACCAGACACCCTCGCTGGTCTGCATGTGAGCGATGCCGCAAAGCACCGCTGGGGAAGCATCCGGCGCCGAACCGACGTACTGCGTGAAGTGGTCGATCATTTGCGCGACGCGGGCGTCGGGGACATGCTGGCGGACCACGCTGGCGACCGACCGCCCCATCCGCAGGGCCATGACATCCCTGAGCACCGCCAGATCGAGCATGCCGCCCGCTTGGAACGTATCGGCCATGCCGCCGACACTCCGCCAGAAGAAGAACCGATTCGAGACATCGTGCAAACGCTGTGACATTTGCAGGAACCGCGCGTAGCCGGTGCTCGTCTCCGGCGAATTGGCATACTCCTGCAAGCTCGCGCACATCTTCTCGGTATCGGCCAGCAGATCGAGCGCCGTGCCATCTTCGAAGAAGCAGCGCCACTGCGGATCGAGCGGCACCAGTTCGAGATAGTCGGCCATGTTCCTGCCCACCTCGGCGAAGATGCGAGCCAGGACGCCGGGCAAGGTCAGAATCGTCGGCCCCATGTCGAGCCGAAAACCGTTCTCACGATGTTCGGCCGCCTTGCCGCCGAGCCACGAATTCTTCTCGAACAGTTGCACGCGATGCCCGCGAGCAGCCAAGACGCACGCCGCCGCCAGACCGCCCAGCCCGCCGCCTACGACCCCGACTCGCAAGGAGTTTTTCGTGCGATCAATCATTTGCTTTATCCTGTTTCTCGATCAGTTCTTTTACCGCGGAGGCGCGGAGAGCGCGGAGGGGATTGTCTTCCATCAAGTGCTTTAGCCCGCGCCAGCGCTCCCCGAAGGATGATCCATGGCGCAGGAGCAACAGACCGCGCATCAGCGGGGCGAGGTTGGCTCGATCGGTCGACAGATGGGGCAGCCAGCGACCGCGGCGCTCGCATGTCACCTGAAGGCGAGTCATTTCGCGCAAGCCCTCCAGCCCGCGGGTCACGCCGTAACCGCTTCTCCCCCAGCCGCCGAAGCTGACCCGCGGGTCGGCCGTTGGCACGAGCACGTCATTGACCGTCACGCAGCCCGCCTCGACTTGTTCGGCAAAGCCGGTCGCTGCCGCAGGCGAACCAAATACCGAAGCCCCGAGCGCATAGCGGCACACCTTCGACCATTCTAAAGCCGTCGCCATATCGCTCACTTCGATGAGCGATAAAACGGGCGCGAACAAGTCTTCCGTGGCGACTTGCATCCGCGGCTGAACACGCTCCAGGACGATCGGCTGTGGAGCCTCCTGCGCTTCGAATTCGCGCAGATCGCCACAGACCAGCTGCGCCCCGTCGGCCAAAGCTTCTTCGATCACTTCGCGAGCCTTCACGATGCTTGGCGATAAACACGCTTGGGAACAACAGCGCCGCTCGACGATACCTTCGCTCTGCTCGAGCTCGCGCCGAAGCAACGGCTGGAGCCGCTCGAGGCTTGCACGGGTTGCAAAAAGCCGCCGCGGGGCGATGCAGGTCTGGCCGCCGTTGAGCCGCAGCGCGTACACCACCGACTTGGTCACGCGCTCGAAGTCGGCATCGTCGAGGACGAAGACCGCATCGTTGCCGCTGAGCTCGAAGGCAGCCGGCGTCAGCGACTGCGCCAGCTCTCGAGCGACCGCTCGACCGGTTTCATAACTGCCGGTGAGCACCACTTTGTCGACGCCGCTCTCGATCGCCTCTCGAGCCGCCTCGGGCGCCGTTGGCAGCACACGCATCAATTCGCTGGGCACTCCGGCGCGAACGCATAAATCGGTCAGCCGCTCGATCGCGCGACTGCAGCCGGGCGCGGGCTTGATCAGCACCGCGTTGCCGGCGGCGAGCGCTTGTACCAATTGCACTCCCAGGAGCAGCAGCGGGTAGTTCGACGGGCCGATCAGGAGCACGATGCCCAGCGGCCGGCGCGTTTCCCAGACGCCGACTGAGCCCATCCACCACGCGGCATCGCGGCGCGGCAAACGGCGGCGCGCCAACACGCTCGCGCCGCGGCGGGCCACATAGCGGCACGCTTCGGCCAGCGGCAGCAGTTCGCTCGCCAGCAGCTCGCCCTCGGAAACCGGCACCGGCCGCACGATGTCACCGGCCAGCGCCTCGGCGTGCTCGGCGATCAAACCGGCCACGCGGCCGATCGCCCTCAAACGATCCTTCGGCCTGCGCTTCCCCCAAAGCATTTGCGCAGCCCGCAGCACATCGATTGCTCGAGCGAGATCGTTCGTGGCTGTGCAGGTTGTCATGCTCATTGTTTTACCGCTGACTCATCTTTTTGCCTCGTCTCGGACTTTAGTGGCCATTGCGATTGCCTTGTGGTTTGTGCGCCACTGGCCTTAGTCTTCCCTGTTCAAAGTAAAAAGCGGACAAGAAGCACGAAACGTTCCAAGGTCAAGGAACCCTTGATAAAGGAGACTGCTGATTTCATCGATACTGGTCAAGCGATGCAATCAACCGCAGGGCGTTAGCCCGCGGTTTAGGCGTGGAACCGGACGCTAACGCGTGCCGGCTTATTAAATCAGCTGTCTCCTGGGGGGTGGGATCGCTTGCGCCCGCGGGATCCCAGCCCGCCGGGCTGGTCTAAGGAATCGCGGGCCTTTGGCCCTAACAGCCAAAGACGCTGCAATGCAATTACCGTAAACGACAGTCAAATCTCATTGGGGAGTGGACGCTGCTTCACATTTGAAAATGGATCGTTCGATCGCGCTTCACACTTCGAAAGGGAAGACACTGGCTAAGGCCAGTGGCACACAAAGTCACTAAAACTCGAGAAGAGTCATTTTTTACCGTCCAGACGCACTGAGCGCCGAAAGTGGTTGGGGAGCGGGCTCCGGCAGCGGGCTGAGATGCAGAGGTGCCACATCCGACAGCGGAGCTCGGGCGCGCTCGATGAACTCGCAGCTCAGCCCCAGCTCGGGCAGCATCTGCTTGCAAGCGATGCGGCTCGACTCATAGATCACCGGCAGGCCGCTACCCGGGTGCGTGCCGCCGCCGA
>JBQCEI010001075.1:0-3388 GCA_051960375.1 Aureliella sp.
CACGGCGGGATCGGTTACCCCGGCGCCGGGATTGCCGCGGAGCGTATTCCACGCAGCCAGAGCTGCTTCGAACAGATCGTATTCGATGTCGGACGCTTTCAGCATCTGCTCGACTTCGCTGGTGAACTCAGTGAGCACGCCGTCGGCGATCCAGCGGAGCGCTTCAAAGCGGATTCGCGGATCCGGATCGTTCCATACTGCGCGCGCCCACTTTGCTTCGTTCAGATCGATGCGCCGCAGAGCAACCAACGCCCATAAGCGATCGTCGGGTTTCATTTCTTGCAGCGTCTGGGGCGTCCACGACCGGCCGATGTGGGCGATCGCCGTCAGGGCGGCGTCGGACAGATACGGGTCTGCAGCTCGCGCGTATTCGAAAAGCTGTGGCAGCGGGGGCGCGACTTCGCCTGCTCGCAGCTGCTGCGCGAACTTGGCTTCAGCGTTCATCGGCTCTGGGCCCGGCTTAACCCAAGGGGACGCCGAGCGATCGATTTCCAGCTTCCACAAGCGACCGCGCTGGTGCAGCTCGTAGGAGCTGAAGACCCAGTCGGTTAGGTAGAAATTGCCGTCGGGCGCCGCTGCCATGTCGACGGGACGAAAGTATTCGCTGCCGCGCAAGACTTCGACGCGCTGGGAAGTGTAGCCAGCGCCTTGCCGCGTCAGTGGAAAGTAATCGATAGCGTGGTTGCTCCACGAGGGGATCAGCACGCCACCGCCAAGTTGCACGATGGCGCTCGGTCCTTCGCCGCAGGGATGAATCATCCCGAGCGTGCCACGCAGCTCACCGTTCCAAGCGACGAAAGGATGCACGGGCGCGCTGCCGTAGACCCACTGAAATCCGTAATCGGCCCCTTCGATGATCTGGAGCAGGCGGCACGGCGGTCGCGCGCCGGGGTCATTCTCCGCGGCGAAGATCTCGCCGTCGCTGCGCACCAGCAGGCCAAACGGATTCCAAAAGCCGCGAGCGATGCGCCGCAGGTTCTTTCCATCGGCCTCGCACCAGAATACGCCTCCTTCGCCGCGGCCGCTCACGTGCGAACCATCGCGAGCGGTGAGCGTCCAATCCTTTCCAAAATTCTCACCTAGCGAGAACACCAGCCCGCCATCGGGGTGCCACGCCATGCCGCTCAGCCCGTTGTGCGGATAGTCGGACACGGAATCGAGCACCGCGACGTTCTCTTCGGTGTCACCGATCCCATCGCCGTCGGAATCTTTCACGCGCAGGATGCGATCGCGCTCGGACAGATAAACCCAGCCGTCATCCCCCAGCTTCACGTGCATCGTCGCGGCGGTCTTGTTGTAGAAGACTCGGCGGTTCTTGCCGTCTCGATCGAAGACCAGGACTTCGTCGTGCTCGGGACCGGGATAACCTTCGGGGCGAAAGTGCGTGTGGCAAGCGATCAGCCAGATTCGCCCTTGAGCGTCAACATCAATGCCGGTCGGAGTCACCAGCGAGGGATGTTCGGCCAGCAGTGTAAGCTTGACACCTGGCTGGAGCGTCTCGATTTCCGGGGCCAACTCAGCGGGCACCGCCGGAGCTTTGCTTTGAGCCGCGACTCGGCCGAGCGGCAAATGCGCACCGGCCAGTGCTAGCGCAGCGGCGGCAAGCAGCAGGAGGGATCGTTGCATAAGAAGGATCGCTTGAAGCGCGAGGGTGGGAAGGAAGGCGGGACCAATGCAAGCGGAACATCATTGAATCCCGATTCTAACCCAATTGCAACATTTTTCCTTCGAGTGCGGCCATCCAAGTACGCGACATGCACCGTAGAGCTAAAGACCCCTCACCCCCCCGGCCCCCGCTTCGGGGAGAGGGGGCCCGGGGCGAGGGGCCGGAGCGGAGAAATGTTCTGCCTTGGCAGACCAATGATGGTTTGTCGGGCTCTGTCGCAGCTGCGTCCCTCGCTTACGCGTCGGGTTACAAGCGATTCGAATTTCAACCGAACACGGCCATCATGACGCCCGATCATCTGCTCTTTTAACACTCGCACCGTCGTGCCAGCGGCGTGACGCTCGAAGTGGGCGCGGCAGGGCCGGAGAGCGGTCCGCTGGTGATCATGTTGCATGGATTTCCAGACTTCTGGCAAGGTTGGCACTTGCAGCTGCGTCCGCTGGCGGCGGCGGGACTGCGCGTTCTCGCGCCCAATCAGCGCGGTTACGGCGAGAGCGACAAGCCGCCACGGATCGGTGACTATGACATCGAACGCTTGGCAGAAGACGTCGTGGCGCTCGCCGACAGCGAGCAGCGCTCGACCTTCAGTCTCGTCGGACATGATTGGGGCGGCATCGTTGCCTGGTGGGTTGCCGCTCGCTTTCCCGAGCGCGTCGAGCGGCTGGCGGTCTTGAATGCGCCACATCCCGGAGCTTTTAAAAGCTATCTCATGCGCAGCGCGACGCAGATGTTCCGCAGTTGGTACGTGGCTTTCTTTCAGCTACCGTGGTTGCCCGAAGCGCTCTTGAGCGCGCATCATCACGCGCTGATGTTCCGCGCGGTGCAGGGGACGAGTCTGCCAGGCGTCTTCGACGACAGCGATCGTCGGTATCTCGAGCGCGGCTGGTCGTGTCCCGGTTCGCTTACCGCGATGCTCAATTACTACCGCGCCATCTGCCGCCGCAGCACCGCTTCGCTTCAGCGAAAAGTCGAAGTGCCAACGCTGCTGCTCTTCGGACGCCACGATCCCACCGAAGAACCCGGCCTGGCGACCGCCAGCGCGACTCTATGCGATCACTGCCGACTGGTGGAACTCGAGCAAGCTCGCCACTGGCTCCAGCGCGAGCAACCCGATCGCATCAACGAAGAACTGCTCGCGTTTCTACCAGTGCCGACGGGCGTTGAGAGTTAGCCTGCTATTGGTTCCCACGTATTCTTGTAACCCGACGCATACTCTTGTAACCCGACGCGTAAGCGAGGGACGCACCCTCCGCAAAGCTAAGCCGAACTCCGTTGTGTCTTCGTGTCTTGGTGGTTCCATCTGTTGGATCACCGCAAAGACACAAAGACACGAAGGAGGTATGCGGGCCGTTGGCGCGGGTTTGTCCCTCGCTTACGCGTCGGGTTACCTAGGAAATCAAAAGGAGCGCCAGCCAGGTAACTACAGGCCGCTTCCTACCTGGCTGGCGCCTTTTGATGCATGAAGGCTGATGGTCTCTGAAACTCTACGCGTTTGCCCTGCCTACGTGGCTGCCTTGTAGACAAACGCACCGAGAATGAAGAAGAGCACCATCAAGCCAAGGAACACAAAGAACAGGATCCGTGCGATGTCGCCCGCTCCGGCCGCGATGCCGCCAAAGCCGAACAAACCAGCGATCAGGGCGATGATCGCAAATACGATGGCCCATTTCAGCAACGTTGACATAGTGATCTCTCCCCCCATAGCAGAGAATGTTGTCTTCT
>JBQCEI010001076.1:0-3305 GCA_051960375.1 Aureliella sp.
AAGTCATCTTCGTCCGGAAAGATCTCATCTTGCAGCGGCAAGAATACGCCGGCCGAGTCGACGAGATAGACGATTGGCAGTCTGAGCCGATGGGCGATCTTTTGGGCGCGGATCAGTTTCTTGACCGATTGCGGAAACATCGCTCCCGCTTTGACCGTCGCATCGTTGGCCGCGATCAAGCACGGCCGAGAATGAATCCAGCCGATGCCAACCACAACCCCGGCCGCTGGCACCTCGCCCCACTCGGGATACATTTCATAAGCGGCCCACAGCCCGAGCTCGAGGAACGGCCGGTCTTGATCCAACAATACCGACAAGCGTTCGCGCACCGGCAGCCGCCCGAGTTTGCGCTGGCGCTCCGTGCCCGCTTTGCCGCCCCCTTGCAGCAAGCGCTGTTCTTCCAGGCGGATGGCGTCGGAAATCTCTTTCAACGTTGCCACGGTTCCTCCTGTTCAACAATGATCCGATGGGCGCTGGGTTTTAACTTGGTGTCTTTGTGTCTTCGTGGTTATTCATGTTTTCAATCAGCAACCCGATCCATAAATTCCGACACACGCATCTCGGCTAGTTCATCGCCGTCCTCAAACCACCGCAGCAGCGACGCGACGCGCGAGTCATCGAAGCAGGTGCTGGCGTTCTCGCGAAACTTTTCTTTGAGCGGTCCGATGGCTGCGCTGCGTCGGCGACGGTGGCCGAGCGGAAACTCGACTTCGACTGCTTCTGTCGTAGTTCCGTCGCGGAAATACACTTGAAGGCGATTGGAAATCGAGCGAATGTCCAGGTCGAGGTAGTCACGCGAATAGCGAGGCTCTTCGAGCACTACCATCTTGCTACGCAGCTGATCGATCCGCGGATCGGCCGCTGCGGCATCTTCATAATGATCCGAAGTCAGGTCGCCGTGGAGCAGCGAGACCGCCACGATGTACTGCAAGCAATGATCGCGGTCTGCGGGATTGTTCAGCGGACCTTTCTTGTCGATGATGCGCACGGCTGCTTCGTGCGTGTAGATGCGAATCTCTTCAATCGCATCAATACGGTCGATCACTTGCGGGTGCAACTGCATGGCTGCTTCGGCGGCGGTCTGTGCATGGAACTCGGCTGGATACGAAACTTTGAACAGAATGTTCTCCATCACATAACTGCCGAGCGACCGCGTGATCGTGATCGGCTTGCCGCGCATCAGGGCATCTTGGAATCCCCAGCCGGTCGCGGTCAGTGGCGAGGCGTAACCCATCTCGCCGGTCATCGTCCACAGAGCCAGCTGAACCGCTCTGGCAGTGGCGTCGCCCGCGGCCCAGCTTTTGCGCGAGCCGGTATTCGGCGCATGGCGATACGTTCGCAGCGCGCCGCCGTCGAGCCATGCATGACTGACCGCGTCGGCAATCTGTTCCGCCGAACCTCCCAGCAAGCCACAAGCCACCGCGGTCGAAGCCACGCGCACGAGCAACACGTGATCGAGCCCCACGCGGTTGAAGCTGTTGTTCAACGCCAAGATGCCTTGGATCTCGTAAGCCTTGATCGCGGCCTCGAGAACATCGCGCACGAGCCATTCTCGTCCCGGCTGCCAGCTGTTGTCCGGATTGCGATCGAGGTAGTCGGCTAGCGCCAGGATGGCGCCGAAGTTATCCGATGGATGACCCCATTCGGCCGCTAGCCAAGTGTCGTTGAAGTCGAGCCAGCGAATAAGGCAACCGATGTTGAAAGCCGCTTTTACCGGTTCGAGTTGCCAGCCCGTGCCCGGAACGCGGGCCCCGCCATCGAGTACCGCTCCAGGAACGACAGGGCCGAGCAGTTTGCTGCAAGCAGGAAACTTCAACGCCAACAATCCGCAGCCCAAACTATCGAGCAAACACCAGCGAGCCGTATCGATCGCCTCTCGGCTGAAGTCGTGCTGGCGGCCGGTGTATTCGGCGATCTCCCGCACGACGGGATCGACGATTTGGTTGGCAGGACGAGTAACGTGTTCCATAAATTGATCGTATCACAGGTGATGAAAGGCTGCTTTGCCAAGTCGAGACCAATCAGTGTATGCGATCGACGATTGTCTCGGGTTGCTTTGAGGACCTCGATCGCGGAAACTTGGCTCGTGATGCGTTTGTTCTTTGTAACCCGACGCGTAAGCGAGGGACGAACCCGCCACAGCGGACAGACGCGATGGTTTTGTATTGATGAACCACCAAGACACCTAGACACGAAGAAGATACTGGTAACGGATGCTTCGGCGGCGGCCCGTCCCTCGCTTACGCGTCGGGTTACTTTTCGAAGATCGGCAGGAGCAACCATGGCAGCGTCTAGTCCTGGGGAGCGGTTTCGCGAAGCGCTGCGGGTCGAGCGCCCGTTGCAGATCGCGGGAGCGGTCAACGCGCTGTGCGCACTGCAAGCTGCCAGGACTGGCTTTCGAGCGCTCTATCTTTCGGGCGCGGGCGTTGCCAACGCTTCGCATGGTTTGCCCGATCTCGGGATCACCAACTTGAACGACGTGGTCGAGGATGCTTCGCGGATCACGGCGGCTTGTTCCTTGCCGCTGCTGGTCGACATCGACACCGGCTGGGGAACCGAACTGACGATTCGCCGCGCGATTCGCCAGCTCGAACGGGCGGGCGTCGCCGGCGTCCATCTCGAAGATCAAGTCGCCGCGAAACGCTGCGGCCATCGGCCGGGCAAACAGCTCGTCGAAGCCGATGAGATGTGCGCTCGCGTGCGAGCAGCGGTGAGCAGCCGCCAAGACGCAGCCTTCGTCATCATGGCTCGGACCGATGCCGTAGCGGTCGAAGGGCTCGATGCCGCCATCGCGCGAGCTGAGGCCTACGTGGCCGCTGGCGCCGACATGATCTTTGCCGAAGCGATCGAGACGCTCGACGGCTATCGGCGTTTTACCCAGGCGATCCGAGTCCCTATCCTGGCGAATATCACCGAATTTGGAAAAACGCCTTTGTTCGCCGTCGACGAATTGGGCTCGGTGGGCGTTCAAATGGTGCTTTATCCGTTGACCGCCTTTCGAGCGATGAACGCCGCGGCCAAGCTGGCCTATGAGACGCTCCGCCAGCAAGGCACGCAGCGATCGATTGTCGAATCATTGCAAACGCGCCAACAGCTCTACGATATTCTCGATTACTATTCCGCAGAACAGCAACTCGAACAGCAACTCGAAAAGCAACTCGACCCGCAACGGTCAAAACCATGAATCAAATTGCTAAAGCTGGGCTTGAAGGAATCGTCGCCGGACAAACGCGCCTGAGCACGGTCGGTGTCGACGGGGTTGGGCTGACTTATCGCGGCTACTCGATCGAAGACATGGCGGCACA
>JBQCEI010001077.1:0-2022 GCA_051960375.1 Aureliella sp.
GGCCCCCTCTCCCCGAAGGGGCGAGGGGGAGAGAATATATTTTGCGATTGCCCGTATATGAAGTCACATCACCCCCTCGCCCCGCTTCGGGGAGAGGGGGCCGGGGGGTGAGGGGTCTTACCCGCAGCGAGAAACCGGACGCTTGCTGCGTGCCGGCTGATGAATCAACGGACTGTAAGCGAGTAGTGCAGCGATGGATAACAATCACATTGCGGACGCGTTTGACGAGATGGCGGAGCTCCTCGAACTGCAAGGGGAGAATCCGTTCCGCATCCGGGCTTATCGCAGCGGCGCCAAAGCGATTCGCGAGCTCTCCGAATCGGTCGCCGATATTTTGGCCGATCCCGAGGGCAATCTCACGAGCATACCCGGCATCGGGCAGACGATCGCCGACAAGGCGAGGACGCTCGTCGAGACCGGCGCTCTGCCACAGCTTGAAAAGTTGCGACAAGAAACTCCTCCGATCATGCGGCGCTTGACGCGCATTCCGGGGCTGGGAGTGAAGAAAGCGCTCGTGCTCCATCGCGAGCTGGGAATCAACTCGCTCGACGAACTGCGGGATGCCTGCGAAGCGCATCGCGTGCGCGACTTGAAGGGCTTCGGCGCCAAGACCGAAACATCGATCCTGGCGGGACTGTCGATCGCCGAGGCCGCTTCGCAGCGATTGCGGCTCGATGAAGTGGAAAGGCTGGCGAGGCATTTGCGCGATCACTTCGCCGGCACATCGGCGATCAGTCGCATGGAGTTTGCCGGCAGTTTCCGCCGCGGCAAAGAGACGATCGGCGACCTGGACATCATCGTCACCAGCGACGATCCCGAAAGCGTCATGGATCGCTTTGCCAGTCTTCCGGGACTGGTCAGCATCACCGGCCGCGGCGGCACAAAGATGTCGATCCGTGTGTTTGATCAATTCCAAGTCGACTTGCGCGTCGTGCCGGCGGAAAGCTTCGGAGCGGCGCTGCAGTATTTTACCGGCTCGAAGGAACACAACGTCGCCATGCGCTCTCTGGCCCGCAAAGCCGGCTTGACGCTGAACGAATACGGCGTGGCTCGCTTGGAAGCGCCCGAAGAATACATCGCCGGCGCGACCGAGCAAGAAGTGTACGAAGCGCTCGGCCTGACCTGGATCGCGCCGGAGCTCCGCGAAGGACGCAAGGAAATCGCCTGGGCCTCAGGTGGTGGACACTTTCCGGAACTGATCGACCAGTCGCACATCGTTTGCGACTTGCACATGCATACTCATGCTTCCGACGGCCAGAATTCGATCGAGGAGATGGCCGCTGCGGCTCGCGCCCGCGGTCTGCAATACATCGCCATCACCGACCATTCGCAGCGCGTCAGCATGGCTCGTGGCCTTTCGCCCGAGCGGGCACTGATGCAGTGGGACGAGATCGATCGCATCAATGCTGCAGCCAGCGATGGTTTTCGCATTCTCAAAGGGATCGAGTGCGATATTCTCGAAAGCGGGCCGCTCGATCTGCCCGATGAATTGCTCAGCCAAGCCGACTGGGTCGTCGCCAGCGTGCATTACGGTCAGAAGCAACCGCGCGAGCAGATCACCAGCCGCATCGTCGGAGCGCTGGCCAATCCGCACGTCGATGCGATCGCTCATCCAACCGGTCGACTGCTCGGCCAGCGCCCGCCATACGATGTCGATCTAGCGGCAGTGATCGACGCGGCGGCGCGGTATGGCAAGGCGCTGGAGCTGAACGCACATCCGGTGCGGCTCGATCTGTCGGAGATGAATCTCATCGCTGCCAGCGCCGCCGGCATTCCGATTTGCATCAACACCGACGCGCACAACATCGATGGCTTCGACGTCATGCACTACGGGATCCTGCAAGCTCGTCGCGCAGGGCTGCTGCGCGACGCGGTGCTCAACACTTGGCCGCTCGAGCGCCTGCTCGCCTGGACGCGGCGCTGAGCCAAGCCTCAGTGTGGCACTGGCTATTACAGTGTATTATGTTTAGAAATTGTAAGTTAAAATGTGTTGAAAAACACCCCAATTCCACAGAATTAATC
>JBQCEI010001078.1:0-2772 GCA_051960375.1 Aureliella sp.
ACCACCAAGACACAAAGACACCCGGCATACCGACATGCAAACGGCTATCTTGGTGTCTTTGTGTCTTTGTGGTTCATGAATCAGCACCAAGGAGTCTCCATTGACCGACGAAGCTCAAGTACGCAAAGCGAGCTCCATGGCAATCCTCAAGTCAGAGGATGTACCGCTCATCGAACATCTGCCGGCAATCGAAAGCGAAGCGGAGTCGACGCGGCGGACGACCGAAGAAGTTGCCACGCGAGCGCTGGCGCTGTGCGTCGTGGCCGTCAAAGGCGAAGGGCTCGAACAGGAGATCGTCGAGCATATCATCAAAGATTACGGGTTGGCCAGCGGGTTTACGCCCAACGAGCAGAAGTTCATCAAGGACCCGAACCCGTCGCAGCACGACCGCATTCAATTCGCCTGGCGCTACGAATGCTACTGGGTCATGTTATGGGCGCTCGGCTTCATCGAGCGGCTCGGGCGTCCTGATACGATCTGCGACGTCAAACAAGCTGTAATGATCATGCAGCAAAACGGTCGCGATGGCTTCATGAAAATGGCCAAGCTGCGGCCGCAAAGCGAGATACTCGACGCGGCCGATCTGATCTATCGATACCACTGGGCCGTCGTCGACGCCCGCGTGAACGGCCGCGAAGCCCCTGCCGGGCTCGATGGCGGCGTGGTGATGGAACGCCACTATGCGCTCAACTGGTTGATCGGCTACATGGATCAGGATTGGGACGACGTATCGACTGACACCTAAACTCCGCGCTCTCCGCGTCCTCCCCGGTAAAAAAGAAATGAGCCGCCGGGCGGTAGCCCGCGCTTTGCGGGGAAGAAACCTGACGCTACCGCGTGCCGGCTGATGAAATCGACGTCCGAGGACTCAATGAGAATTGGACTGAAATCCCTGTTCTTATTAACCGCCATCGCGGCTGCGATCAGTTGTTGGTTGGCGACGCGCCAAACGCCGCAGTATTCTGTCGCGCTGGTGCAACTGGTCGATCCGCTGCCCGGAGCGGCCCGAGCTTCATCCGAGCGAGAAGCGGAATTCGCAGATGCATTTTACCGGCTTCTGCTCGAAGAGCTCGCGTCGCAGCACTCGAAGGTTCTGGAACGCATGCATGAACCTCGCAGAGAGCTTCGCCAAGCGATACGTTTGAAGATCGTGGGCCAGTCCAATCACACGACGCTCGTCAGCTTTGAGACGTGGGGCAATTCCTTTACGAGCAGCCCTGCCGAGCTGAACGAGCTGACCCAAGCTGCGGTTCGATCGCTGAGGTCGCTTCCGAAAAAAAGCTCGCTGCATTCCACGATGAAAATCTTGAATCTGCCTGCGATGTGAGCATTGCGCCCTTTGCCCCTTCGAGTCCTCGTCTCTTCGCGGCTTCGCGTCTTCGCGTGAGCCAATGTGGATGAGTCGCACGCGAAGACGCGAAGGCGCGAAGCGGACAATGCGTCGTCCGAATCACTTCCTGGCAGATTGGTTGGACTGGGCGAAGTGTTCCGCTTCGGCAAAGATGTCTCAGAAATCCGAATGATCGGATCGAAAACATAGTGCTGGGAGCGGCATCCCGAAGAGGGATATTTCCGGCAATGTTTTCTTAAGACTGGGCCCAGGTGCGGACGAGTACGTCGCGCCCCGAGCCAGGAGCGGCGAAATGAAGATTGCTCGTTTACTGGGCCTCCTTCTCGGCCTGGAAGTGTCGGCCATGTCGGCGCTGGCTCAGGATATTGGGCGTCCGGAAGTCGGATCTTCGGCCACGCAGATGCAAGGGCTGTCCAGTGGAGCGCCCGGCGGTACCTATCATCTCGATTCCGCCATGCAGCCTCAGTCGCAGCGCCTACCCGCGCCCCCTGCCGACGACATGTTTCAGGCCGGCGTGATGCAGCCCAGCTCCAGCCGCTTCATGGGCCAAGTTAATCAGTGTCCCGATCCGAGCGGCTTCACGTACTCCTGGAAACCCGACCGCTGGATCAAAGTCGGCGCCGGGGTAAAGGCGAGCTACCGCAATTTCTCCAATCGCACACCGGGGATCGGCGGCAGTTATTTCACGGTCGACAACGCCCGTCTGCTGACCAGCGGTCAAGTCACCGAGTACATCGGTTTTGAACTCAACTCCGACATCAGCAACGCACAAGGCTTGACCAATTCGTCAATCTCAGTGCCGGCTCGCTGGAACTTTCTCGACGGCATCGTGAAGTTTGAAATGAACGACGCGGTGAACTTCTGGATGGGACAGTTCTTGCCGCCCAGCGATCGCTCGAATCTCGACGGACCCTTCTTCATCAATGGCTGGGATTTTCCGTTCGTTCAAAACTACCCCGCCATTTTTCAAGGTCGTGAACTCGGAGCGGCGTACTGGGGGCAGTGGAACGGCGGTCAGATCAAGTGGAGCGCCGGATTCTTCAACGGTACTGGCCGCACCGTGCAGGCGCCCTTTACGACGCCGCCCGATCTGCCACCCAACCCCAACGGCCGGCCGCTGCAGTTCGCTTCGCGCGTGACGTTCAACTTCCTCGATCCCGAGCCGGGCTATTACAACCAGAGCACGTACTACGGCAAGAAGGATATTCTGGCGATCGGCTTGGCCATGCAGACGCAGAACGATGCGGTGGGAACCGCCGGCGATGCGCGCAACTTCACGGGGCTGAGCATCGACGGACTGTTCGATAAGAAGTGGGCCAACGACGGTGTGACCACGCTCGAAGGGGCGCTGTATCACTATGACACCCAGGACTTGCCGACCGGCGTCCAAGGGGACAGCGGGTTCGTATATGCCGGCTACT
>JBQCEI010001079.1:0-2669 GCA_051960375.1 Aureliella sp.
CGGGCCTGACCGCTGTTAGGTCATAGCTAAGACGGTCCATTATCGGCAAGGAATGGTTGAGCCAATCGGGGGCCCCGCTATCTTCCTTGCGAAGCTTTTCCAAGTGCACAAGCCGCGTGCGTCCGTCTCGCTCCTGCGTCGTTGTCGTTAGCCATTGCCATAGGTCTGCGTCTAGCTGTCCGATCTCCGGCCAGCCGAAATCCAACAAGAACCTGCTGGGATGGTTGCGGTAGTCGGCATCTGCCTTATTGGAGGCATAGCGATGTGAGTAAACACCCTGCTCGATCGCAAAATCGACTTTGGACAGATACTGATTTAGCTGGCGTATCGAAGGAAAACCGGACGCAACCGAGATACCCGCGCCCAGGAAGGGCACCAGCGGCCGGTTCGACAGAAGCCGTATTAGATCGGTCGCATTGGTGAACGCCATCTTAATACTCCGCTATAGCGGCCTATTGATAGAGCTGATCTCGACTGTGGTAGACTGCAATAGACTAGCGTCGCTTATCAATGTCGACACAATTTTTTCCCTGCGAGCGTTCGACTCAGCTTATATGCGGAACTCAAAGCGAAAGTTGACGAGACGCCGCTGCCCGAGATCACCAAGACCGGACCGGGGACGGTCAAGCAGGCGCCAGTTCGGTTATGGTTGCGGCACTTGTTGCGGTTTTCTGAGTGGCTTCGCAGTCGTCCGTTCCGCGACACCCATCGAGAGGCTCCAATGAGTATGAGTATGGAAGCAGGCCTTGTGCCGATGGACATCCGAACGCTACATCGACGCATGGGTCGAGTCAATCATCAGCCCATTTCGGTGCACTCGTACACGAACAAGCGCTTCACCGTTAACTTCCGCGTCCCGCTGCCGCAGCTGCGACGACTAGTTCCTGAGCCGATTGAATTGGACGAAATCTCCGACTCAGGCTTGGGCATCCTCAGCATGTGCGCCTGTGATTTCTGGGTCTCCCGACTCGGCTGGTTGCCCATTCCGCCAGTGCGGAACAACGACATGCTCTGTCGCATCAGCGCCAAGGTTCGCAAAGGGAACGAAATTCACCGAGCCTACTACACCTTGCGGTCAGACTCCTCGTCGCACTTCCTGGGCTTCTTCGGCCAGCACTTCTCCCATTTCCGCAAGCGGGTGTCGCCGTTTAGCCGCGTGGATGACGGCGAGTTCTACTCACTCGAATGCTCGCCGAACGATCCACTGTGCAGCGGCGCCTTCCGGGCGGTCATGTCCTCGGTTACGAAAGAGAAGCCGCAGACAACGATTTTCGCGGACGTCGAAGAGGCTAAGCGATTCATATTCGATTTGGACGGTAGTTGCGGCTATGACTATGGCCGAGGCCTGCTTTCGTTCCAGAAGATTGACTACCCGCCCTGGGATATGTACTTCTGCCACGAGTACACGTACCGGTTTCGGCTAATCGATTACCTGTGCAAAACCTTCGACCTGCAAGCAGAGTTCGATTGCGTGCTGTTCATGCAGAACACCAAGCAGACTTGGGATCGTCCTGGCTATTTCGACCCTAATGCAGTGCCCAAAGGCGCCCAAGGCATTGCGGCTGCTCGATGAAGCAGCATCCTGGCCCGCACTCTTAGCCGCTTTCAGCCCTCATCGCGTTACTGCATCGCCCGAATCTAGTTCGATAGACGCTTTTGCATCGTCACATGAAACTCTTCAGCACGATTGAAGTCGATTGGGCTATCGATGCCTACGATCAGCACGCCGCCGGCGACATTCTTTACCGTCATGACGACATCGGCGACGCGGCGACTAAGCTCCTCGGGCGTTAATCGCAGCGCTGTCATGCAGAACTCGTTACTGTAAAAAGCAACTGGGTAAAATCGGATCACCTCGTATCGAGCATTCCTATTGCGACTGCGATCGAAGTCGACGTATGTGAATTCCTCATCACCGATAAAGCCAGCGTACGGCTGAAATGCCTCGATATAACCAGGGAAAACGGTATTTACAAGAGAATCATAACGCACCTTTTTCGGATTAAACTCCAGGTCAAGCAAATCATCATAGTCCGCATGATCTTGCAGGCCGCCTCGAAAACGATAGCTAACGAAACCGCGGATGCCATTGCCAAGTGCTTTCCCAAGCTCAAGCGGGCGCTCAGTTCCCCTCCGCAATCCGGCGCGGGGAACTCAGCAGCCCGAAGCCCAAAGAGGCCTTCCAGCTTCGTCAATTCCGAGACCAGACGCTGGTGCTTTTCAGCAATCGTGAAATCGACTGGGCGCGCCCGGAGTTGCATCACGTATTTCATAGAGCTGCAAACTAACGTTTGCAACCGCCGTCTGTCTAATGAGCGAAGCAGGCCAAGGGCAACATTGCTTGCTTCGCCGGTTGCTCTGGACATGAGCGCTGCGGCCTCAATCGGCATCACCGCACAACTCTCAAGCGGTCCAGGGGCCAGAAGACGTGGGTGACGACGCCGCGGAGATAAGAGCGAGGGACGGCGAACGCGTGGTGGCCAGGTGCGCCTTGAAGCCATAAGCGCGAGTCGACTGCGTTGGCTGAGAAATCGCCTAACACAAAGTATTCGTCGCTACTCAATTTCGCAGGTCGCTCTGTAGTCCCCCACAGCTTTTGCTTAGGCCGGTCTGGCAGGTTCGATTCATACTGGATTCCTTTCAGTTCATCGGGCACCTCTAAGCGTACT
>JBQCEI010001080.1:0-3253 GCA_051960375.1 Aureliella sp.
CTCCAGGGGGCCAAAAACGATCTGCGTGGCTGTGCCGGAAACCGTTGCAACCGGCTCCCGACAATGTCACTGTAGTTGCCTAAATGTGACGGTACGCCAGATACTAGGGGGCCGGGGGGTGAGGGGCTGGAGCGGCGATGTGTTCAGCTTCGGAACACAAGCAACGGTTGTCGAACTTTGTGGCGGGTTCGTCCCTCGCTTACGCGTCGGGTTACAAAGGGGACTGGCGTCCCAGGCTAATGCGTGCCGTCGCTTCGCGACTCAGTAGAAATGACTCGGCACAAGCGACTCCATACCAGCCGACTCGAATGTCACTTCGTGGCTGGTACAATCGAAGGGGCCGGAATCGCGCGGCTGACGGAGCCGCCCCGCGACGATCGAGCGAAACTCCTTTTGCGCCCCGCCTCCTTCTGCGCGATGTGAACTCCAATGAGTGATGCCGCTGCTCGCTTGCCCAACCTGTATCAATTGCTCGGCTTGGCACCGCTGGAGTCCGACTCAAGCAAAATTGCAGCGGCCATCAAGCGACTGCAGAAACCCGAAGGCCAAGATGCGGCGGCCGGCGCCGCGGAACTGCAGCGCAGTCAGAAAGTGGTAGCGCTCGCACAGAAGTACTTGCTCGATCCCCAGCGCAAGGCGGCGTACGACCAGCAGTGGAAAGCGGTTTATCAAGCAGGCCCAACCGCCACCCAACCGGCCGCTGCTAAAACGCCGCCCGAGAAAAGTGCGCAGACGAAAAGCTCGCCCGTAAAAGCTGCGCCGGCGAAGGCGGCCGTAGCTTCGGTCGCAACTGCATCGCCAGTCTCGCCATCCAGTCCCGCGTGGGATTACACGCGGCTCGACGCGCTGCTTCCGACAGGCGATCCGCAGGCAGCTTTCGATATGGCGAGCTTCCTACGCACCGGGGGCGAAAGCCGCGACCCGCTGGTGGCTCAGGCCGACTTGGACAAACTGATCGCTCTGCTCTCGGGCGCGGTCGGCAGCGCCGGTGAATCTTCAGCGGCTGTCGCGCCGATGGTCCAGCCGCTGGAAGCAGGAGCGATCGCAAGCGAGGAAGCCGGTGGCAGTGGACTGAGCATCTCGCCCGGTCCGCGGCGAGCTGAGTCGCTTGCACCTAGCGGCGGGTTGGCGCGGCGCATGCGCCAGCGCAAGCAGCGAGCGCTGGTTTTCGGCGGCGGAGCTCTCGCGGCAGGACTGATTGGATTGGTCTTGCTGGGCGTCTATCTGTTCAGCCCCAAGTCGGACTCGGCGGATGTCGAGGTGGCTCGCGCCGCGAGCGGCAAGCCCGCGCCCAAGCCCACCCCGATGCGCGGCGGCTTGCCTAAGATCGATCTCGCCGCCGCCCCTGCTCTGCCCGACACTCAAGCCGACGGGTCTCCTGCCGGCAGCGGTCTTCCCAAGCCGGGCGAAGGAGCCCTCTCCCTGCAAGTCGACGTTCCCATGGCGGCTGAATCCAAACCCGAGCCCAAGCCCAAACCCGATCCGCAGCCCAAACCAGAACCTGAGACCAAACCTGGGCCGAAACCTGATCCCGAACCGAAGCCGGACCCGAAACCCGAACCCAATCCCGAACCCAAGCCCGAACCGACAGCTGAGCCTAAGCCCGAGCCCGTGCCGGCTGCGGACCCAGAGCTGACCGGCCAGGAGAAGGCCGCTTGGCAGAAGGGGATGACCAAAGCTCGCGACTTGATCGGCGCGCACAAGTTTGAAGCGGCCGAGCAGCAACTGGCCGATCTGAAATCGGCCGCCAAGACCAGCCAGCAGCGCGGCCAGCTCGAGCGACTCGAGCAGGTGCTCGGCCTGGTGAAAGACTTCCGCCAAGCGATGCAGCACGCGATCGCCGGACTGGGAGCAGCCGAGACGTTCAAGATCGGCAAGAGCACGGTTGCCTCGTTTGTCGAAGGGGACGACGAGAAGATCACGGTGCGCGTAGCTGGCCAGCGGCGATCGTATCCGCTCGAAGAGGCCCCGGTGCCGCTCGGCTTGGGGCTGGCGGATTTGAAGCTGGATGTCGAGAGCCCCACGACGCTCGCCTGCAAAGGGGCTTACATCGTGACGCACGAGAACAACCGCATGACGCTCGACCAAGGCAAGCAGATGCTGCAGGCGGCCGCCGATGCCGGCGCGATCACGCCCGAGCTGGCCAAGTTCTATGAGGATGACTACAGCCTCGCGAAGCCCGCCAACTAGTCTCGCCAAGCAACTAGTTTCGCAAAGACCGCCAACTAGTTTGCGGCGCGACGTCGTCCAATCGCCCCGGAGGGACCGTCCTCGTATTTCATGTAACCCGACGCGTAAGTTTTGAAGTTGCGCGTTTGGGCCTTTCCGTGTGGCACTGGCTATGCCAGTGGCTCTTTTTTCGAAGTTTATTGGGTTCATAAGCCTGACGGCTCTCCGATGGCGAACTGTGCTGCGAAACTTTCCGTCGAAGTCGGATCGGCATTGGAACGCTTACCCAGCCCTGTGGCGCTTCAAACTTCGAAGCAGAAGACACTGGCATAGCCAGTGCCACACCGAGAAATGCGCAACTTCAAAACGCGTAAGCGAGGGACGAACGCGCCGCAGACGGTTACAATAAGCGGCCCTCTCCTTGTCTTACTCCGCCGTTCATTTTCACCGCAGGGCTCTCGTCGTGAACCGTAGTCCGAATTCACCCGCGCCGCTGGTGACCGAGCGCTTGATCGCTCAGTTGCAGCGAGCTCGAGCGCCGTTCAAGATTGCCGACACCACGGGCGCCAAACTGACCGGCCCCGAACTGCTGATTCGCACCTTGGCTCTGCGGCGGTATTTGCTTCGCGAAGTGCTCGCGGCCGATGAAACGCATGTCGGCGTCTTTCTTCCGCCGGGCGTGGCGGCAGTGGCGACGAACTTCGCGCTGGCTTTCTCCAATCGCGTCTCGGTCAATTTGAACTACACCGTCTCATCGCCGACGCTGAAGTTCTGCTGCGAAACGGCCGACGTCCAGCACGTCATCACCAGCCGCAAGTTCATGGAGAAAGTTCAGCTCGATGTCGGCCGGCCGCTCATCTATCTCGAAGACCTGAAAGACAAGATCACTTGGGCCGATAAGGCGCTGGCCGCTTTCAACGCCAAGCTTCGTTCGCCGGTCGGCCTGCACCGCGCTCTCGAAGGAGACCGGAAGGGCGCCGACGATCCGGTGACGATCATCTTTACTTCAGGCTCGACGGGCGTGCCCAAGGGGGTCGTGCTGACGTATGGCAACGTCGCCAACAACGTCGACGGAATCGATAGC
>JBQCEI010001081.1:0-4688 GCA_051960375.1 Aureliella sp.
TGCCGCGCGTGCCGTAGAGGCGAATGCCGAAGCGACTGGGTTTGCCGCCGGCCTTGCGCTTCGAGGAGAACGTTCCGATCAGTTCATTGCGGAACCGGAACAAGCCCTGCACGCAATCGCCCGCCAAAGGGCCGAGCGCTTCATTGCCCGGGCGAATGTGTTTTCGCGCAACGGGCTCGTCATTCTCGAGCATCAGGCCTTGGCATGAGAGCGGGTCGCCTGCAACGTGCCGTAGCGTTTCGAGCACGTGCGAGCCGAGCACCCACAGATCCTCGCCGCCGCCCCGCGCATCTTCTTTGCCGCGGGTGCGGATCTCGACCAGGTCGCCGATCTCGCCGTCGGCGATCACTTTCTTGACCATCTCCAATTGGGGCGAATAGTGAGCGATGTGAGCCACCGCCAGCTTCAGATGCCGCATCTCGCACGCTTGCACGATTTGGTCGGCTTCGACCAGGTCGCGACAGAGCGGCTTTTCCATGTACATGTGGCAGCCGTACTCCGCGCACGCCAGCGCCATATCGCGATGCTGATCGGGCCAGCGCGGACAGACCGCTACGATGTCGGGCCGCTCGCGCTCGAGCATCTCGCGATAGTTGTTGTAGCCCTTAGCCGCTCCGGTGCGATCGACCGCTTCCTTCAGCCCCGCCGGGTTGTCGTCGGCGACTCCCACGACGCGGCAGTTGGGCAGCGTCTTCCAGACATCGCCAAGGCCATGCCCGTAGTTACCGCGCCCGGTCGACCCAATCACTGCGACTTTGTACATGGAGTTACTCGCCGATCGAAGGTGATAAGTTCAGGCCAGTTGACGCGTAGTTATGGTAACAGAAACACTCCGCGTCCTCCGCGTCCCCCTCTCCGCGCCTCTGCGTTAAAACCAGCCAGCCTGGGAGAGAAACCGGTCAGATGTTAACATGGCCGGTCTGTTCCGGTTGGATTTCCAACGGTTCAGATTTCGAAGGCACCGATCCCGGGCGAATCAGGCGATGATCACAACCGAAGTACATACGCGTTTTGCGGAAATCCAGGACAAAGTGGCGGCCGGCCAGCGGCTGACGATGGAAGACGGTCTGGTGCTGTTCGATCCGCGGACGCCGCTGGGCGAAGTGGCCAAACTGGCTAACCAGGTTCGCCAGCGGCTGCACGGCAACGTCGCTTACTACAACATCAATACGCACCTGAACCCGACCAACGTCTGCGTCTACCGCTGCCGCTTTTGTGCCTTCCGCGCCGACCTGCGCGACCCGCGCGGCTATGCGATGAGCGACGAGCAAGTTCTGGCCCGCGGCCGGGAAGCGGTTGAAAGCGGCTGCACCGAAATGCACATCGTCGGCGGCCTGCACCATCAAAAACCGTACGAGTGGTACCGCGGCATCATCAGCCAGTTGCACGAAGCGTATCCGAGCTTGCATCTGACAGCCTGGACGCCGGTCGAGATCAACTGGTTTGAATTTCTCACTAAGAAAAGCACTCGCGAAATTCTGGAGGATCTGAAGTCGGTTGGCCTGGGCAGTTTGCCCGGTGGCGGGGCGGAGATTTTTCATCCCGAAGTGCGCGATCAAATCTGCGAGCACAAAGCCAATTCGCACAAGTGGTTCGAAGTCCACCGCGCCGCGCACGAGCTGGGCCTGCGCAGCAACTGCACAATGCTCTACGGCCACATCGAGCAAGCGTATCACCGCGTCGATCACTTGCTGCGCTTGCGCGAGCTGCAGGACGAGACCGGTGGATTTCAGACGTTTATCCCGCTGGCGTTTCATCCCGACAACACCAAGCTTTCGCATATCGCCAAACCTTCGGCGCTGGTCGACCTGCGGGTAATGGCGGTCAGCCGCTTGATGCTCGATAACATTCCGCACATCAAAGCCTACTGGATCATGCTCGGCATCGAGACCGCGCAGCTGGCTCTCAGCTACGGAGCCGATGACATCGACGGCACGGTGCGGCACGAGCTGATCTATCACGATGCCGGAGCAACCACTCCGGAGATGCTCAGCGTCGAGCGGATCAAGGAGCTGATCCGCGAAGCGGGCCGCGAACCGGTCGAGCGCGATACGCTCTACCATCGCATCGAGCGCGACCCGAACGATCTCACCAAGTGGAAACGCGTGTAGCACCGTTTTTTTACCGCGGAGCCTCTGTGGTGTGGCACTGGCTATGCCAGTGCTCTTCTTCTTTCGAAGTTTGTAGGCCAACAAGCCGCCCAAGTTACCCAATGCAGAAATTTTAACTGCGCTCCGCTCCAGGCCCGGCTGCCATTGGAGCGTTGAGTTGGTGGTGCCAGGCCTTAGTACTTCGAGTGGGAAGACACTGGCATAGCCAGTGCCACACGAGGTCGCGGAGGAAGACTGGGCAAGCGCTTCCATAAGGTCTTTCTGCTCTTCCTCCGCGCTCTCTGCGTCCTCCGCGGTTAAAAATTAGTCAGCGATCAGTTACTATTGACGCGTCAATAGAGGGCTCTGTTGCTGACTAATCTTGCGAGAGAACGCGCGTGGCACACACACAAACCACAGAATCGTCGGCCTTTGGGCGCTGGATGGCCCTGTTGGCCGCTTTGCTCGGCTGGATGTTCGACGGCGCCGAGATGGGGCTGTTCTCGATGGTCGGTCGAGACGCCATGAAAGACTTGTTGGCCGCCAGCACCAGCGCGCCGACTGAAGCCGAAGTGGGCAAAGCCTTCGGCATCATTCTGGCCTTCTTCTTGGTCGGCGCGGCAGCCGGCGGCGTGCTCTTCGGCTGGCTGGGCGATCGCATCGGCCGCGTGCGGGCGATGAGCCTGAGCGTGTTGGTCTACGCGCTGCTGACCGGACTCTGCGGCCTCGCGCAAACGCCGTTACAGCTCGGCGTGCTTCGCTTCATGGCTTCGCTCGGGATGGGGGGGGAGTGGGCGCTCGGTGTGGCGCTGGTGATGGAAGTCTGGCCCAATCGATCGCGGGCCTTGATGGCCGGTCTGATCGGCGCAGCGGCTAACGCGGGTTACCTGGTCGTCGGCTTCGCGAGCATGGTGCTCACGTCGCTCTTGCTGTCGTTCCACGAAATCCTCATAAGCATCGGCGCATCGGAAGGCATGGCTGACATGCTCGTCGCCAATCGAGGCTGGCGGCTGATGATGATGCTTGGCACGCTGCCCGCGCTCTTGACGTTCTTCATTCGCATGTTCGTCCCCGAGTCGCGAAAGTGGGAAGACGAGCAAGCTCGTGGACACACCAGCGGCTGGCGCACGATCGACCTGGTCGGCGTGCTGATCGGTTGCCTCGGCCCGGCCTTGATCATCGGCGTTTGGACTTGGAATTTTGATTCGTGGACGACTCAGGCCACCGTGTTGGTTCGCGCCCTGGGCACCGTGCTCGGATTGGTCATCGCAACAGCGGGCTTTACCTATCCGGTGTGGCGCTACATCGATCGCTCGCTCGAGCACGAGGGACAAGCGACTTCCATGCAACTGAGCCGCCGCCATATCTTGGGACGGATGTTCTTGGGAGCCTGCCTGAGCGGCATTGCCTTGCTGGGCACGTGGGGCACGACGCAGTGGGCGGTCAGTTGGGTTGGCGGCTTGAAAGATGCAGCTCAAAAAGCGGCCGTCGCCTCGGCCACAGCCGACGCGCCGCAGCCGGCTCCCGATCTCTTGCAGAGGTATGCCCGCGAGTGGACGCAGATCGGTACCGCGATCGGAGCGATCATCGGCACGCTACTGGCCGCGATGATGGGCGAGGTGTTCGGACGGCGAGCGACATACTGTTTGATGTGCGTGCTCTCGATGGCGTCGGTCGTGTGGCTCTACCAGTTCCACAACGCGTTCGGTTGGCCGCTGTTGATCGCCGCCACGGTAGCCGGCATCTTCACTGCGTCGTTCTACGGTTGGTTGCCCCTCTATCTGCCCGAGCTGTTCCCGACGCGGGTGCGAGCGACCGGCCAAGGCTTCGCGTTCAACTTCGGCCGCATCCTGGCGGCGATCGGCACGCTGCAGATGAGCGGCCTGCTGGCACACTTCTCCGATTTGACCAGCTACGCAGGGGTCAAAGGGGGTTATGCAGTCGCCTGCAGTTCTCTGGCTGCGATTTATCTCGTCGGCATCGTGCTGATTTGGTTTGCACCCGAGACCAAGGGCAAGCCGTTGCCGGAATAGGTCTGCCCGAGTCGCGAAAGCGAGCTCAGCTCTTTTCTTGTCTCCCCCTCGCCCCGCTTCGGGGAGAGGGGGCCGGGGGGTGAGGGGCCGGAGCGGAAATAGCTTCAGCCTCGGCAGACAAACAGTGGTTTATCAGGCATTGCGGCGGGTTCGTCCCTCGCTTACGCGTTTTGAAGCCAGCGCATTTCCCGGTGTGGCACTGGCTATGCCAGTGTCTTCTGCTTCGAAGTTTGCAGCGCCACAGGCTCGGTAAGCGTTCCAATGCCGATCCAACTTGCACGGAAAGTTTTTGCAACACAGTTCGCCATCGGCGAGCGGTCAGGCGCATGAACGCCATAAACTTCTAAAAAACAGCCACTGGCATAGCCAGTGCCACACGGAAAAGCCCAAACGCGCAGGCTTCAAAACTTACGCGTCGGGTTACATGAGAAACGAATCGCCTTTCGGCTCCGCGAAGATGGTCAACATGGACTTGCGTCCCAGGCTTATGCCTGCCGTCGCTTAGCGACTCAAGACCTAAGCCAGCTCTTGCCGCGCCGCCCGCAATACGTCGCGGAGTTTAAAG
>JBQCEI010001082.1:0-7199 GCA_051960375.1 Aureliella sp.
TCCCCGGGGCTTCCGCCCCGGGCTACTGACGGCGGCCCCTCCGGGGCGAACTCGCGCCCTTGCGCTTTTACGATGCGCAACGAGACTTAGATGAAAACAACGAACCATTCCGAAGTTTTTATCAGGCCAGGGCGGGGGTGAGGGGTCTCCAGAAGCTGCGCTAAATCGTTTGCCTGCGCCAGCGCTTATCAAACCGCAAGACCACCTAGCCCTTGAACGCGCCCGCTTTGGTGTAGACGTCGACGATCAGCGGCACGGTGCTGACGGCTCCGATCATGGCGAGCGTACGGCCTACTGTTTGGCGGCGTCGGCGGCTGATGCGGCGGGCGACGAGCAGTCCGATGCCGAAGCCGAGGGCTGCTTGCGTCGCTGCGATCAACTCAACTTCGGGCAGCACGAGTGGAATGGGTCGATTCAACTTCACTTCGAATGCTCCTTCGGTGCTTAAGCTCAGCTGCGTTGTTTGCGTCGCTCTTCCCTTCGAACCAGCCGCGGCATCAGCCACAGCACGGCCCGCTCGAGGGCCACTAGCAAGGCGATCACGATCAAGGAGAGCATAAACAGCGCCAACGAGTGGATGTCTTCCGCGCGGAATGCGAAGATCAGCGAGGTGGAAACCGCCGGCGGATGAACCGCATCGAAGACGACCATAAACCCGATCGTCAACACCATGGCGACGCCCGCCGCGGCATAGCTGTCCGGCAGCAAGAGGCTCGTCGCCAGTCCGATCAGAGCCGCGGTGAAGTGCGAGATCGTCAGAGTGCGAACCGTGTTGGTCCCGTGCTGTGGATCGAGATAGATCAAAAAGGCGCTGGAGGCCAACGAAGAAAACAATAGCCGCTGCTGCGCGAGCGACTCCACTAGCGAGAGCACGAGCAACACCATCAGCGTCGGCAGAAAGGCGAGCACCAGTTCGTGCTTCAGACTCAAGCGCCGGCGCGGCTCGCGCTCGGCTCCAGCGATCGGCTTCAGGCTTTCAAGCGGCGTGTTCATGAGCTGGCCAACTGATGCGTCTGCGAGCTTCGCGGGCGCTACCCCTCGGTTTGCGGCAAGAACCGGACGCTACCGCGCGCCCGCTGATTAACTTCAATAGGTTGCTAGACGATCACGCCGATTTCATCTTCGCCAGCAATTGCTCGAGGGCTGCCGGTTCGATCGGTTTGGTGATGTGCGAGTCGAAGCCGGCATCTTTCGAGCGACGGCGATCTTCTTCCTGGCCCCAACCGGTGAGGGCTACCAAGGTGACCCCCTTGCCCCATGGCTCTTGGCGAATTCGTTTGGCGGTATCGTAACCGTTCAGCCGCGGCATTCCGATGTCAAGCAGAACCAGCTCCGGGCGGAAGCCGGCGGCGGCTTGGAGCGCTTCCAGTCCATCATGCGCGGTTTTCGTTTCGTTGCCCATGAGCTTGAGCACAAGAGCTAAACTCAGCGCTGCGTCCTTGTTGTCGTCTACCACTAGGATTCGGAAACGGGTTGACGACTTGTCTGCTTCGCCGTTGTGGCGGTGCGGCGGGTCGACGGTCGATATGACCGGCAGACGAACGACGAACTCGCTCCCTAGGCCGCTGCCAGCGCTGCGAGCTTCGACCGAACCGCCGTGCATCTCCACCAGCCGACGCACGATCGACAAACCGATGCCCAGTCCGCCTTGCGCGCGTTCCAAATTCCGATCGACTTGCGTGAACATGTCGAACACGTGGGGCAGCATCGATTCGGGGATGCCGATGCCGTTATCGCAGACCGAGATCACCGCCTGGCCATCGTGCCGCTGGATGTTCAAGTGAATGCGCCCACCAGGCTCGGTGTACTTGGCGGCGTTATTGAGCAAATTGGAAAAAACCTGGGCCAGTCGCGTCACATCGGCTTCGACGTAGATCGGTCCCGGCGGCAGCGTGATGCTAAATTCGTGGTTGCTGGCCTCGATCACCGGGCGGCTGGTCTCGCTGGCATGTCGGATGATGCTGGCGAGTTCCACACGTTCTTTGCGCAGTTCGATCTTGCCGCGGCTGATGCGGCTCAGGTCGAGCAGGTCGTCGACCAGATGAATCATCTGTTCGAGTTGCCGCTCCATCATCGTTCGCGCCTGCTCGGCTGCCTGGGGCTCGCTTCCGGCCAGCTTCATGATCTGCAATCCATTGCGAAGCGGAGCCAGCGGATTGCGCAGCTCGTGAGCCAGCGTCGCTAAAAACTCGTCTTTGCGCTGATCGGCGTCTCGGAGAGCTCGCTCGTACCGGTGCCGTTCGATCAAGTCGGCGGCGTGTCGGGCGTACAAGTCGAGCAGGCGTCGATCGCGCTGAGAAACGCGGTGGGGCAATCGAAAGTGCGTCCACAGCACGCCGACGATCGCGCCATCATGCGTCTTGAGCGGAGTGGAATGGACCGCTCGATAGCCGGCGGCGGCCGCGGCCCGGCGATCGGGCTCGTTGGTGAGGTCCCTTTGCACGTCTACCATGACAACCGATTCGCCGTTCTGCAGCGACTCGTCACATGCCGAGCCTTCCTTCGGCGTCACCAAGCCGAACTGCTCGAGAAACTCGTCTTGGAAGCCGCGCTGAGCGACGATTTCGAGTTGACCGCTCTGATGGTTCAGCAGCTGAATATTGCCGAAGTCCGCTCCGCATGTCGCGATCGCGTTCTCAAGCACATCCTCGAGGGCTTCGGTCAAATTGTCCGCCATCATCAACCGGCTGCTCAGCGCGTGCAATCGGCTCATCGCTTCGAGCTCGGCAGCCAACCGCTCCTCGCTCAACCGCACGGCGGCCTCGGCACGCTTTCGTTCGGTGATGTCCCGCGCAATCTTCGAGGCGCCGATCACTTTGCCCTCAGCGTTTCGCACGGGCGAGATGGTCAAGGAAACGTCCAGCCGCCTGCCGTCTTTGGCCATGCGCACCGTCTCGAAGTCCTCGATGCGTTCACCGCTCTGAAGCTTGGCGATGATGCTCGGGAGATCGCCTCTGCGCTCGGGCGGAATGATGAGCGAGACGTGTTGGCCGATGATTTCATCGGCCCTGTAACCATAAAGCCGCTCAGCTCCGCTGTTCCAACTGGTGATGATGCCGCTGAGGTCTTTGCTGATGATCGCATCGTGCGAGGATTCGACGATCGCGGCCAGGCGCTGTTGGGCTTCGACAGCCCGTTTCTGATCGGTGATGTCGAGCGACATACCAGCCAGAAGCCAGCTCCCTTCACGGCTTTGCAGCGGGAACTTGAACGACATGTAGTAGTGCGGGCCGTCTGCTTGCGTCGAAGTTTCCTCGAACCGAGCCGTCTTTTTCGACTGGAGCACTTGGATGTCGTTTTCGCGAACGTGGCTGGCTTCTTCGTGCGAAAACAAATCGAAGTCCGTTTTGCCGATCCATTCCGATTGAGGGCGGTTGAACTGCTGCTCGACGGCGCGGTTGACAAAGAGGTATCTACCTGCGGCGTCCTTGACGTAAGCGTTTGCCGGACTGTGGTCCATGAAGGTGCGGAACCGGTCCTCGCTGGCCCGCAGCGATGCATTGGCGTCGCGCCGCAGCCTGGCCATTTGCAAGTGCGCCGACACTCGAGCCAGCAGCTCGCGGGCGCTGAACGGTTTTACCAGGTAGTCATCGGCGCCAGCCTGCATGCCTTCCACGCGGCTGTCCTCGCCAGCGCGAGCCGATAATAAAATTACCGGAATGCCGGCGGTGCGAGGATCGGCCCGCAGTTCTTTGAGCAGACTGAATCCGTCCAGATGCGGCATCATGACGTCGGACAGAATAATATCGGGCGCATGCTTCCGCACCGCCGCCAGCGCGGCTGCGCCGTCGCCGACCGCTTCGATGCGATATTGGTCCATGAGCAACCGGCAGATGTACTGCCGCATGTCGGTATTGTCGTCGGCCACCAGCACCAGCGGAGCGGTGGCCGGAGAATGCGGAAGCGATGGAACAGGTGTGCTGTCGCTGGGCTGTGGCTCGCGGCCATCGGCCCGGGCGGCGTGCGCCTCCGGGAGCCAATGCAGCGTCTCTTCCAGAAAGGGATTGGCCGATGCCGCGCTCCGAAGAGGCGATCCGTCCGTGCTGAGCAGTTCGCGGGGCAAATGGCTCGCCCCCAGCGGTATCTTGACGAGAAAAGTGGTCCCGCGTCCTTCTTCGCTTTCGGCGGTGATCGAGCCGCCGTGCAGTTTCACCAGTTCTTGTACCAGCGCCAGCCCAATGCCGCTCCCTTCATGCGTGCGACCTCGGGCGTTCTCGATCCGGTGGAAGCGCACGAACAGCCGCGGTAGATCTTCGGCTGGAATGCCCGTCCCGGTATCGCTGACCTGCAACTGAGCTTCATCCGCATCGAGGCGCAAGCGCACGGTGATGCTGCCTTCGAAGGTGAACTTGAATGCGTTGGAAAGCAGATTGAAGACGATCTTTTCCCACATCTGCCGATCGACATACACCGGCTCGCTGGCCGCCGGACAATCGACTTTCAATTCCAGTCCGGCCCTTTCACAGGCTGAGCGAAAATTGCTTGCCAGGTCCGCGGTGAACGCGGCCAGTTCGGTCGGTTCGTAGCGCGCTTGCACGCGGCCAGCTTCAATTCGAGAGAAGTCGAGCAGCGTGTTGACCAGTCGTTGCAGTCGCAAGCCGTTGCGATGCACCAGCTCCAGACGCTCGCGATCTTCCGCCAGCAAGCGCTGCTCGGGGAGCGAAAGCAAGTCGGCCACAGGGCCGAGCATCAGCGTCAAAGGAGTGCGAAACTCGTGGCTGACGTTGGAGAAGAAAGCGGTCTTGGAGCGATCGAGTTTGGCCAGCGCCTCGGCGCGCCGCCGTTCCTCTTCGTAAGCTCGCGCGTTGGCAACGGCGGTGGCGACCTGGCCGGCGAGCAATTCGAGAAAGCCTCGATAGCCATCATCGAGCGGACGTCGCGAACTGATCCCGGCCACCACGAAACCAGCCAGCTGCGCTTGGCCCGGCTTGGCCATCGGCAGCACCAGAGCCCGCGAAGCCGGCTCGGGCCACGGTCCGCCCGGCAACTGTCCCGGCAAGTTCGCCACGATGGCCGCCTGACCCGACTCGGCGACCTCCTTGAGCGGCCAGGGCGCGTCGTGCTGGGCCAGGTCCACGGTCGACGGACTGACCGGCGTGTCGGGCGCGACTCCGCTGGCTCCCGCGAGCGAAACACGGCGGCCGTCGGCGTCCAAGAGATACAGCAGTGCGAAAGGCACATCTTTCGGATTGGCGCCGAGGATGCGAGCAGCCGTCTGAGAAGCCTCCTCGACCGACTTGGCTTCGTCGGTTGTGCGAGCGGCCAGTTCTCGTAGCGTGCGCAAGCGTCGCTCACCGATCGTCCGCTCGGTATCTTCGGTCACCACGCACAATAACCCGCCCACCCCGCCACGATCGTCCGGGACCGGGCTATAAGAAAACGTGTGGTACGTTTCTTCGCGAAACCCGTTTCGCTCGAGGAATAGCAGCAGCCCTTCATCCCAGGTCGCTTGTCCGGTATCCAGGACCGACTGAGCGCGCGGGCCGATATCAGGCCAGATCTCCGCCCACACTTCGCGAGCCGATCTGCCGAGCGCCCATGGATGCTTGGACCCCAAGCTCATCTGCGCATAAGCGTCGTTATAAAAGAAGGTCAGCTGCGGCCCCCAGCCCAGCCACATCGCATAGCGGCTGTCCAACATCGTGCGGACGATCGTCTTGAGGCTCTGCGGCCACTGTGACACCGGCCCGACCGGCGTGGTCGACCAGTCGAAACCACGAGTCAACTCTCCCATCTGACCGCCGCCAGCGATGAAGGCGAGCGTAGCGGTATCCAGACTTCGCGACATTTCGCCCATTAACTCTTCCAGAGTGATAGCAGCCTAGCGGCCCGTTTAATTCAAGCCTGTTCCATTCAAGCAAATGATACAGCGTTTGTTGGGCCGTTCACCTAACAAGTAGGCAAGGTTCTTTGCGGTGGCGATTGATGAGAAACCTCGATGCGCATTGATGAACTGCTCTTAATGCGTCGCCAAACGAGTGTCGACTGACCGTCGATCGTCAAACCGATCGACCGAAAGTCGATTAGGAGCTAGTGTAGCGAAAAGTCAATTCTTGGGGCACCGGCCCACAACGTCGGTGGCACCGATATGCATCGCGTTTTCCCAACGGCTCGGCCGACCGCTTTTAGACAGATATCATTTAAGCCGCGAAGCGGTTAAGAAGAAGAGCTTTTGCGGTACAGTCAGCCGGCTTGCCGGGTGCTGCACATCACAGGCCTGATGTGCTACGGTTGGGCTGGCAGGCTTTCGCGCTGCATGGAAACTCAAACCAAGGGCTGATGTTCTCGGCAGCGGAAAAGGCCGGCAATCGTATGTGGTACATCAGGCCCTGATGTGACCGCACCCGGCAAGCCGGTCTGCATTCACTCAAAGGCCGCGAAGCGGCCGAAAAGAAGAAGAGGTGCAAGGGCACAGTCAGCCCGCTTGCCGGGTGCTGACGGCAGAGGACTGCCGTCCCACGTTGGGGCACCAACCTTTCTCGCTGCCCGAAAACTCGATCAAGCGTTTATGTTCTCGGCAGCGGAAAAGCCCGGCAATCGTATGTGGTACATCAGGCCCCTGATGTGACCGCACCCGGCAAGCCGGTCTGCATTGACTCAAAGGCCGCGAAGCGGCCGAAAAGAAGAAGAGGTCCAAGGGCACAGTCAGCCGACTTGCCGGGTGCTGACGGCAGAGGACTGCCGTCCCACAGTTCGGCCACAATCCTTTCTCGCAGCCTCATACGACACGGCCGATTCAGTTTTCGGCTGCGCTACACTTCGCCAGCCGAACGTAGCACATCAGGCCCTTGATGTGCAGAACCTGGCAAGCAGGTATGCCTTCACCTATATCCAGCAGGGGCCGCGAAGCGGCCAAGAAGAAGAGCAGGACGGGCACAGTCAGCCGACTTGCCGGGTGCTGACGGCAGAGGACTGCCGTCCCACGTTGGGGCACCAACCTTTCTCGCTGCCGACGATTGGATCGACCGATGCTATTCTAACTGTGGCACATCAAGGCTCTTGAGTTAAGGTTACAAGGACATTTTTTCAATGCTGAGCGTGGGATCCGAGCCGCTGCTGTCGATCTGCATTCCGACTTACAACCGGGCTCATCTTCTCGAGTTCTGTCTGGCCACTGTACTGCCGCAGGTCGCGCGTTACGCCGGCCTGGTCGAGTGCGTCGTCTCGGATAATTGCTCGACCGATCACACGCAAGCAGT
>JBQCEI010001083.1:0-2310 GCA_051960375.1 Aureliella sp.
CGTTCGACTGGGGAGCATTCGACGGAGCTGGTGCACCGCTGCCGCCAGCTTGTTCGAGCGCCTGCTGCAGCGAGGTCGCGTTCTCGAAATCGAGGACCAGCGTTTCTTCCGTGCCACTCATCTTCACGGCCAGACCGCTGATGCGCCAGCCTTGTTCTTCCTTGTGAACTTCGCAGACGATTTCCAACTGGATCGGCGGCTGCCCGGCTTCCGGATTGGGTTCCGACCACATGCACTCGACCAGGCCCACGCTCGCATCGCCGTCGACGTAGCCGACGCGACCGATCTTGTAGGTGCCTTCGGGCGTTCCTAGAGGCTGGATGACGTAGTCGGTCTTGGCCAGTTCGGCTTGTGCCTGAGCGGTCAGCACGCCGTTGGCAGCGTTTTCGTCACCGCGGCGGAGGCTGTCCAGAAACAGTGCGACGACCTCGCCCGGCTCGGTGCCAGCGCCGTTGGTCACGACCGGCTGTGCGGAGCTGTTAGCCTGGGCAACGTTGCTTGGCTGCGGAGCGGTCTGCTCGGCTTTGCCGCTCGCGGCGGTTTCGCTCTTGGAATTGCTACAGCCCAACGCCGCCAAAACGAGCAACCCACAGCAACTAAGTTTTTTCATTTTCTTCTTATCCTAAGAAACTGGATGTGCGTCCATTCTCGCCGAGAACTAACTGCTGTTGAATTCGTCAGCCGGCACGCGTTCGCGTCCGGTTGCTTGCGGCAAACCGCGGGCTAACGCCCGGCGCGGCTGATCTTCAACAGACAGGTAAGTCAGCCCGCGGCGGAAGTTAGCGGGACGGATCGGCCAAGGTCAATGGAGATTCTTCGAGTACTTCGGACAGCGAGCGGCTGCCGGGGATGTCTTCGGGCCAGCGCGTCCAAATCACGGTGCGTTCCATTACTTTCCGGTGATAAGCCTCGCGCATTTCCCCGATCTTCGTTTTGGCGATCTCTTTGCGGATCTCTTCTTGGGCGTCCTCAAAGCTGAGCGTCGAAGCGTCTTCGCGCTCGAGCACTTCGATGATGTGGAATCCGATGTCGTCCTCGATGACCGTGCTCAGCAGCCGCGGCGGAATTGAAAAGATGGCCTGATCAAGCTGCGTCGACTTGAGAGCACCTTGCGTCGTCCAGTCGTACACGCCACCTTTCTCGGCGGTGAAGCCCTGCGACTTCTGACGGGCTACGGCTTCGAAGTTGCCACCAAAAAGCACTTCGTTGCCCATGGTTTCAATCCCCGCTTTCGCAGCTTCGCGAGTGGGAAAGCGATCGAAGCGGGCGGTCAGTTGCCGCCACCTGGCCTTGCCCGGCCGGTCCCAATCCTTGGCGTGCTCTTCGTAGTACTTCATCAGCTCGTCAGGCGTGATCTCGATCTCTTTTTCCTTGGGCACATGTCGCATTTCGGCTTGCGTTGCCAGCACCTGTTCGATGAACTGGCGCTCCATCTGTTTGACCGACATCGAATTGGCCCGTAGCGTTTCCTCGAGCGACCGCAGGTCGTTGACTTTGTACTTCTTGAGCAAGTTCGGAACTTGTTCGGTGTAGAAGACGTTGCGGGCTTTGACGCTGATCTTGTCGCGAACCTCTTTCAGCTCCTTGGGCGACGACGTGTTGCCGGCGTTCTCGCGGAAGAACTCGAGATAGAGCGCCTTGATGTCGACGTATTGCTTGAGCGCGTCGCGGGTGTACCGCTCGCGGATCATTTTTTCTTGAGCCGGGGTGAGCTGGTCGAGAATCTTTTCGATGTGCGATTCGTAGATGACTCGCATGTCGCCGGCGAGGATGTGCTCGGAACCGACCACGCAGATCAGGTCGGTGTCTTTCAGAGCTTCTTCTTCGCCAGCGAGCGCAGAGGCCGGAGGTGCGGCCTGAACGGTCGCCGGCGAGCCGGCGGCGCCGAGCGGAAACTGAGCCCAGCTATTGCTCACCCATGCGCCTGAGCTAGCGGCAACGAGAGCGGCCAGCAAGCCGGCTCTGGGCACTTGATAGATGTTCACACTGCGTCTCCTTACGCTCGAATTCCGCTGCGCCCGGTAAAAGCGCGGCGGCACAGGTCGCCCCGGAGGGGCCGTCGTCAGTAGCCCGGGGCGGCAGCCCCGGGGGGCGGACGGCGCCCATGTTTTCTCCGCCCCGGAGGGGCCGGCGTGAGCCGCGTAGCCGAGTTGCGTCGGCCCCTCCGGGGCGAACGATGCTTGCGCCGTCAGTAGCCCCGGGGGGGCGCCCCCGGGTAAATTCTGCGGGGGCGCCCGGGCCCAAAAAAAAAATTTGGCGGTTAAAAAATAAAAAAATTGGAGAATAAAAAAATAAGTAATTCTCGCCCCC
>JBQCEI010001084.1:0-3635 GCA_051960375.1 Aureliella sp.
CAGCGATCCGTTCGAACAGCAAAATCCTCTGCCCAATCGAGAACTGCTGGCCCGCGTGGCCAGCTTGTCGGGCGGAAAAGTTTTGGAGCGTCCCGATGATCTGGCCCGCATCTTGTCCGACCGCGAAGTGATGCAAGGGCCTCCGCACCGCGATATAACGCCCGCCTGGAGCCGGTTCTGGTTGTGGTGCTGCCTGCTCGGCTGCATCACCGCCGAGTGGATTCTGCGCCGCACCAAGGGCTTCGCATGACGCCATTTGATAGACATAATGACTGTGCCGATGTGTTCAAGTCAGGGCCTACCACAGAAAAGACAAAACGATGGCAAAACCGCCGAAGGACGTGACCGCCGCGGAGCTGGCGATCCTTGAAAAACTTTGGGAGCATGGCTCCGCATCGGCTAAGGACTTATCGCTTTGGCTGTACGGTTCCTCCGGCGCTTCCGACCTTGCCACCGTCCAGAAACTGCTCACGCGGCTAGAAGCCAAAGACTGCGTAGCTCGCAATCGCGAAGCCTGGCCACATCTGTTTTCGGCTCTGATCTCGCGCGAAGACCTGATCTCGCAGCGCTTGCAAGCGACCGCCGATGAATTGTGCGACGGTACGCTTACGTCGCTGATAACCCATTTGGTGCAAGCCAAAAAACTGAGCACCAAGCAGCGACAGCGCCTCCGCCAGATGCTCGATGAGATGGACCAGAAATGATTTCGTTAGTCCCCATCCTGCTAAGCAACGTAGTGACCGCATGCGCGATTGCGGTGATCGCTACGTTCGTAGGATGGACGGGGCGGCGAGCCGCGGTCGCGCATCTACTATGGATCGCTGTGTTCGTAAAACTCATTACGCCGCCGATCATTCCGGCGCCGGTGATGTTGCCCAGCGCTTGGCTCAGTCAAGTAAAAGTTGCTCAGCAACTGCTCGATACCGGTATCGGTTTTCAGTCCGATCGGCAGATCGCATCGCACGCTGCAGAGGACGCCTTGTCGATCGGGCCTCGCGAGGCCGGCAGCGATGATCATGGCCCAGCGGTCGCCCGTTCCGCCGCGATCACCAGCAGTCGATCGGCTCTTTCGGTCGGCGGATGTCTGATTGCGATTTGGCTGGCCGGTGCGACGGTGCTGATTCTGCGCGGCATTGCGCGGTTTGTGCGCTTCGGCAATTTGCTGCGTCGCGACGCTGTGTTCGATGCCGAGGCGTCGGAAGTCGTGCAGCAACTGATCCATGGTGGAGCTCGCGGCTTTGCGCCATCGGTTTGTCGGATTTCCGCTCGCATCTCCCCGATGCTCTTTGGCGTGGGCCGAGCCACTTGGATCGTGTGTCCCGATTCGCTATGGGCGTCGCTCGATGAAGAGCAGCGCCGCGCCTTTCTGGCGCACGAAGTCGCGCATTATCAGCGCCGCGATCACTGGGTTCGCTGGCTGGAATGGCTCGTGACGGCCATCTACTGGTGGATGCCGCTGATCTATTGGGCGCGTCTTCAGCTGGAACGCCATGAAGAAGCGGCCTGCGATGCATGGGCGATTGGGCGATTGAAAACCTCACCGCGCAGTTATGCCGAAACTCTTCTGAGCGTTGTCGATTTCCTTAGCGAAGCCCGCACCGGCGCTCCGCGACTGGCCAGCCGCATGCAACCGAGCGCGGCGCTCGAAGAACGCTTGCGGCTGATCATGCAGTGGCAGCGACCGGCCCTCTACACCGCCAAACGTTCCATCGCGCTCGGCGCTTGCTGCATCGGGCTGCTCGTGATTCACCCCACGCCGCTGCTCTCGCATATCGGTTTGCCCGCCCGCGTGGACAAGACGTCGGAACTGGCAATGAACGATCGAGTCGCACCGCGCGACGCAGAGGCTCAGCCTGAAACGAACGACGCGGCGCATGTGCTGGCCGAGCTGCCCACGGAGCCGGCGGGTTGGTGGAATGCAACGCCCGGTCGCACCTGGGCTGATAAAGTGCTGGGAGAAAACGAACTGCATCTGCTCGCTCGCGTAGGCATTGGAATTGGCGTGAGCCAGCCAGGCAAGTCGGCATTCACGTTCGATGCGCAGGATGTGCGTGCGCTGGCCTATGTCGCTCCCAGCGGACGGCTGCTGGTCGGCACTTCCGCCGGCGAGTTGCACCTTTGGGATGCGGCGGCGCATCAATCGGTGTCGCTGCTGGGCAAGCATAATGCGCCGCTCAGCAGCATCGCCTTTCATCCCAGCGGCGGCCTGATCAGTGGCGATGAAAACGGTACGCTCATTAGCTGGGATATCGGCTCCGGGCAAATGCTGGCCACGCGATCGTTCAGCGGGCCGATCGGCTCGGTTCGCTGGTCGAGCGAGGGAAGCGAACTGGCCGTTCTCGTCGGCCACTGGAACAGTGGGCAGCAGACGCATCGCTTGCACTTGCTCGATGCCAAGCAACTCGATGTCGAAGAACTCAATGACGGAGAACTCGAGTCGAGGCAGTCGGTCGAGCTGCCTACGACCATCGCCGTCGTCCCTCACGATGCGGAGCTCGGCTGGTTGGCCATCGACTGGTCTGGCAGCGTCTGGTCGCTAACCGACGGCCGAGTGATCGAGGCTTTGGAAAAGCGGCTCGTCTCCGGCTTCGTGATGTGCCAGGATCTCTATCCGATCGCTTCGAGTGCCGGCCCTTCAAGTGTCGTCCCTTCAACCGCCGGCCAATCGACTGCAGGCCACTCAACGGGCGCATCGAACAGCGGGATGGCCAATCAACTGCATTCGCCGTGAAAAGGTTTACCTCCATGCAACGGAAAGTCCGAACGGTGATCGCTCGCGCGCTGACGGGTTTGGGGCTGGCCTTCGCGCTGTCGGCATCATTTGCCGGCGCGCAAGAGCCGCTCGCGCCGCAAGCTCAAGCAACAGCCCCGAACCGCTGGCTGGTTGTTCTCTGCGGCCTGCCCGGGGACCAGTTGCATCGCGAGCGCATGACGCAGGCTGCCCGGCAAATCGTGGCGGCTGCTGAGCCCGTGTTGCTCGTTTCCAAGGAGCGCGTCAAGGTACTCGCCGGCGACGATGAGATGGCTCAAGCGGTCAGCCAGTCGGCTGGTCCCGTCGACGTATGCACCGCGGAGTCGATGGAAGCTCTGTTCCGATCGCTCGGCGAGCAGATCGCTGCCGAGGACGCTTGCTGGGTCATCTCCATCGGGCATGCGCAGCTGTTCGGCAACCGCAGCACCTTCAATGTTCAAGGTCCCGATGTGGACGCCGAACGATTTGCTCGTATTGTGGCACCGCTCAAGTGCGGGCAGCGCGTCTTTGTGTTGACGATGCCGCTGAGCGGTTTATGGGTCAAGCCGCTGAAGGGGCCGGAGAGCGTGTGCATCGCTGCCACCGAGGCGGGACCAGAACTGACGGCCACCGAAATGCCGTACGCGCTGGCGGACATACTGGCTGGCAAACCGGCGCATCAAAGCCTAACCGACATCGACGAAGACGGCGCGGTCACTTTGCTCGATCTCTATCTAGCGGTCAGCCTGGAAGTTCATCAGCGCTACAAGGCGCTCGAGCGACTGCAGCTCGTGGCTGTCCTTGATATCGTCGTAAGTCCAGATGCCGATGGTTGCGATCGGTCGGCCGTGGTACAGCCAGAGGTACATTTCACCGCCTATTGCGTCGCGCTCGGGTGTCGACC
>JBQCEI010001085.1:0-2149 GCA_051960375.1 Aureliella sp.
AGTTGACCGTCGCTCGGTGGCTGGCGATGTCGGTGGCGCTCACGGAAACTTGCACGTTGACACGGTCACCCAGATACACCGCATCGTCGGCAAGCAGATCGACCAGCGCCAGATCGGGCTGCGGCAATTGTTGTCCCGTGGCCACCGTGTAGATCGGTATCGCCAGCCGCCGCGCTTGATTGGCCGCTTCTTCGAGCGGAGTTCCGCTGGTGACGATGCCATCGCTAACCATCACGATAGCCGCGGTCGGCCGTCCGGACTGACGCTGCAGCACTTGAATCAGACCATCGCCGAGTCGACTGTGTTCGCCGCTGGGAGCCAGCTCAGCGAGCGCATCGGACAACTCATCAGGATCGCCGGTCAATTGCCGCGCTTCGCCGGAAACCGCGTAGAGTTTCAGCCGATAACGTTTGCCGGCCGCGCCGCCGTCGCGCTGCCACGTCTGCAGCAAGAGCTGGCGAGCGGAGTCGAAACGCGACTGAGGAAGTTTTGATTGGCCCGATCCCGCCGGTGTGGCATCTTCGGTCTGCATGCTGGCCGAATCGTCGATCAGCATCACTAACTCGGGCAGATCGCTTTTGAATCGCTGAACATTCCAGCCCGCCAACATCCACCAAACCAACAGCAGGGCCGCAATGCGCAGCAGCGCGAGCACGCTGCGACGAAGCGTCGAAGCGCGGCCGCGCTCGGAATAGTAAAGTGCTCCGACCGACAGACAAATCACCGCCGCGATAACGATCGTCAGCCAGATCGACCAAGGCCACGGTCGATCCCACACCGTTTCAATCGCCAAGTCGGACTCAGACGGCGCCGCCGCGAGGAGCGTTGATTGAGGCAAGAGCGTTAGCAGGCCGAATGATTTCAGGACCAAAGGTCCGAAACTCCTTAGCCCAGCCCAGCGGGCTGAGGACGCTTGAGGACCAAAGGTCCGTAATCCCTTAGCCCAGCCCAGCGGGCTGGGATCGCTTTGCGACCGCGATATCCCAGCCCGGCGGGCTGGGCTGAGGGATTGCGGGCCTTTGGCCCTAACAGCCAGATGCCGCGAAGCAGGCGAAGACCTCATGTCAAACGCCTTCCCAGGTTCCAGGCGAGCAACGACTCGCAGCCGAGCACGGCCAGGAGTGCGAGCAGGCACCAGCGGGCAATGCGATCGCGCTGCTCGCTGGCTGCACTGGTGCTGACAACGCTGCGGCGTGGTTCGGCGGTCGTCGTGCCTTCGGTCAGTGGCAGGCTGACCGCTGGAACGTTCTGCATGTCGCTTTGCGTCGGCACGATGTTCACGGCATACGGACGGAGGTTGCTCGTTGCGGCCGAGCTGTCACTGCTGCCGATCGAAACCTGATAGACGCCTGCCCGGTCAGTCGATCCATAGCTCCACGCGTTCGGTTCGCCGCCAGCGTCGGGCGTGACCGTCCAGCGAGCCGTCGTGCCGTCGGGCCGGCGCACGTTCAGTTCGACCGAACTGGACGGTTGCGGAAGAACGCCGCGGAGCGGTTGTCCCACGCTGAGATTGAGCGCTTGTTCGCTGCCGCCGACGATCGTTTCGACGGTTTTTTGCATGATCGGGACAAAGCTCGGCCAAGTAGCGATCGCGTTCCACGTTTCTTCAGCCGATGTGCCAGACGCTGCTCCCGACTCGGGATTGCTCAGCAAGGCCGCTGCCCAGCCTTCGCCGAGCGGCCGGCGTACCAGCCAAGGATCGCCGCTGGTGAAGCCGAGGTCGATTCGTAAATCGGACGACTTGCGTGGAGCGATCTGCCAGTAGCGAAACACCGGAGTGGTCAGCAAGCCGGCATCGGGAAAATTGGCGAAGGGTTTGGCAATAGGACTGGCATAGTTCAGTGGATCGACGCGCCAGTCGCCGCTGGGGGAGGGCTGGCGAAGATCAAAGCCGAGCAGTGCGCCTAGGCTATCGCTTGGTCGATTCCAACTGGTGCTCTGTGCCCGGCGTCCCACCAGCGCCAGTACCCCGCCGCCGGACTCGATAAAGCTTCGCAGTTTGATCACTGCTCGCGGGCTCAATTCGGCGATGTCGACGAGAATGATCGCATCGACATCATCGAGTGAACGAGCCTGAAAATCATTTACGTTCCAAGTCTCTACGGCCATCGTCGTATCGAGAGTGGTCCCTTCAGCCAACGGCGACAGG
>JBQCEI010001086.1:0-2420 GCA_051960375.1 Aureliella sp.
CCCCCCCCCCCCCCCACACCCCCCCCCCCCGGGGGGGGGTTTTCTATTTTATTTTTGTCTCGTTTTGGGCGCTTATTATATAACCCCCCCCCCCCCCCGCGTTGGGGCGCCCCCGGGGCCGGGGGGGGCGGGGGGTGAGGGGCTGGGGCGGAGATAAGTCCAGCCTTTGCACACCGACGATGGATTTGTCGGACGCTGTGGCGGGTGCTTCCCTCGCTTACGCGTCGGGTTCCAAGAAGAGCGCGAGCGAATCTCCGCCCTGCTTTCCCGCCCGTGCGAAAGTTTTCCGGCGGCGCAAGAAAAAACGTTTGAGCCGACGTGGGCTACTTTGACGATAGGGAAAGAGATACGCGATCGCTCGCAACCAGCGGACCGGTCGCCATGGGCTGACCCAAAACACCATGGACGGAAGAGGTCGAAACTTGAGGTCACTCGGTTCAGGGTTGATCCTGCTAGCGTTAGCCGGCCTGGGCTGTTCGGACTTCAAACGCCTCGGGCGTGCGCGGCAGCGCGCTGTCTTTCCGCAGCCCGCCTTGGCAGTTTCAGCGCCGACCGCCGAGCCGACCGCAGCGGCAACAGCCTCGGCCGACAAACCGGTCGCCGCGGCGTCTGAGGTTGTCGCTGCTTCTTATAGCGCGCCGCCACATAGCGCGGTTCCGCTGGCCGGCGCCGGTCAAGCGCCCGTCCCAGCGAAAGCGCCCGCGCAGCTTCCCGCGCCGACTCAACAACCGCGCCTCGATGCACAACCACAAACCGCACAACCACTGACCGCTCCAGCGGAAAGCGTAGCCGCTTCGCCGCCTGCCGCGCCCGGCTCGCCACTCCAGCTGGACGAGGTGATCGAGTCGGTCTATCGCTCTTATCCGCTGCTCGAAGCGGCGCTCTACAGTCGCGACATCGCAGCGGGCGAAAACCTGGCCGCTCAAGGCGCCTTTGACTTGAAGCTCAAAGGAGCCTCGCAGAACGGACCGCTCGGCTTTTACCAGACGTATCGCCAGAGCATCGGCTTTGAACAGCCGACCTTTTGGGGCGGTTCGGTCTTCGGCGGCTATCGCATCGGCCGCGGCTCTTTTCAGCCTTGGTATCTCGAGCGGCAGACGAACCTGGGCGGTGAGTTCAGCGCGGGCTTCGCCGTGCCGCTGGCTCGCAACATCACGATCGACGAGCGTCGAGCCCAACTGTGGCGCACGCGCGTCGGCCAGCGGCTGGCCGAACCCGAGATTCGCTTGAAGCGCATCGACTTTGTGCGGGCGGCATCTTACGCCTACTGGGACTGGGTCGCTTCGGGACGCCGCTATCAGATCAACGCGTCGCTGTTGGCCATGGCCAAAGAGCGCAACGAAGCGGTGAGCCGCAAAGTGCAGTCGGGCGACACCGAGCCACCGGTGCTCGAGGACAATCGACGCTTGATCGTCTCGCGCGAAGCCAAGCTGATCGAGTCGCGACGCAAACAACAAGAGTCGGCGATCAAGCTTTCGCTCTTTTATCGCGACGAGCTCGGCGAGCCGCTGTTGGCGAAGGAACTGCAACTACCCACCTTCCCCGTGCCTCGGCCTCCGGACGAAAAAGCTCTGCCCGCGGATGTCCAAGCGGCTTTGAACAGTCGGCCCGAGTTGCTTTCGATCAATCTCATGCTCCGGCAACTGCAGATCGACCTGGCAGAGGCTCGCAACGAGCTCCTGCCCGACGTGCAGGGAGTGATGATGGGCTCGCAAGACGTCGGCGATCCGGCGACTGTGAAGAACGACAAGTCGCGCTATGAGCTCGAAGCGGGATTGCTGCTCGATGTGCCGGTTCAGCGCCGCAAAGCCCGCGGCAAGATCGTGGCCATCGAAGGCAAACAGGCCCAACTGGCTGCCAAGCAACAAATGGCTGCCGATAAAATCACCGCCGAAGTGCAAGCGGTCTATACGACGCTGGTGGCCGCTTATGCGCAGATCGACCGCGCTCGAGAATCGGTGCTGCTGGCTGATCGATTGGCGGCGATCGAACGCCGCAAGTTCGAGCTGGGCGAGAGCGATCTGCTCTCGGTCAACTTGCGCGAGCAGCAAGCTGCCGATGCTCAGAGCCTCGAGGTCGATGCGCTCTGGGAGTACCACACCGCTCTGGCCGACTACCGCGCCGTGCTGGCCCGCGATTAAGACCATTTTTTTACCGCGGAGACGCGGAGCGGCGCAGCGGCGAAGCGGCGCCTTCCGCAGCCGCGAAGCGGCGACCTGCGATAGCCTGGGGTGCCAACCCCAGGAAGAGCGTCGCCATGCATTCCCGCGGCCGCGAAGCGGCTACCTTCCGCATGCGCAGGTAGTCGCTCCGCGACCACGCGAGCTCGCACGCGCCCCGTTCCCTGGGGTTGGCACCCCAGGCTATCGCGGGACGCCGCTTCGCCGCTGCAGAAACACGTCATAGCTTCAGCAGCGCAG
>JBQCEI010001087.1:0-2398 GCA_051960375.1 Aureliella sp.
GCCAGCGCCTCCCAGAGTGACTCCCGCGCCCCAGTCCATACCGCCCACCCTCCAAGCAACCGAACCAAGTGTATGATCATGCGAAGCGGAGCTGCTCTGTCCAATGCTGTTAAGTAAGCAGTCTCCGGGTGGGCTGGGCTAAGGGATGACGGACCTTTGGTCCTAGTCGAGCTTCAGGTCTCAGTTTACATGCTTCAGTTTTCAGGTTTCAGGTTTTCCCTGAAGCCAGAAGCCTGAAGCCAGAAGCCTGATCCCTGAAGCCTCGCTAGGCGTGTACCTCTTCTTCCTCTTCGATCTTCGCGCCGGCCATGATTTGCTGCTGGACGTTCGGCGGCATGACTTCGTAGTGGCTGAAGTCGACCAGGTAGCTGCCTTGGCCGGCGGTCATGCTGCTGAGCGTGCGGTTGTAGTGCAGCACTTCGCGGAGCGGCACTTCGCAGTGGATCACCTGGAAGCCGCCGCCGATCGCTTCGTTGCCTAACACCCGCCCGCCGCGGACGCTCATGTCGCTGTAGATGTCGCCGACAGCCGTCTCCGGCGTGGTGACATCGAGCTTGACGATCGGTTCGAGCAAGCAGGGCTTGGCTTGCAGGAACACATCGCGGAAGGCATACGAGCCGGCGATCTTGAAAGCCGCTTCGCTGCTGTCCACTTCGTGGTACTTGCCGAAGTGCACTTCGACCGCCACGTCTTGAACCTGGTAACCGGCGATGACTCCTTTAGCCATGCGCTCGCGGAAACCTTTTTCGACCGCCGGCAAGAAGTTCGTCGGAATCGTGCCGCCTACGACTGAGTTGATCCAGAGAAAATTGTTCGTCGGATCGTAGTGATACTCTTTCAAGCTCGGAAAGCGACTCTTGCTGGCGAACTCTTCGATGTTCGTCCCTTGAGGCAGCGGGTACATGCGGATATGCACTTCGCCGAACTGCCCGCGGCCGCCGCTTTGCTTGCGATGGCGATACGAGCCTTCGGCTTCGGCCTGGATCGTTTCGCGGAACGGAATCTTGGGGTCCTTGGTTTCCACATCGAGCTTGTCGCGGTAATGCAAACGCTCGAGGATCATCTTCAAATGAAACTCGCTCATGCCAGTGATGACCAGTTCGCTGGTCTGGCGATCGCGGTCCAGCCGCAGTGTGGCATCTTCTTCGACCAGTTTGTGCAGAGCGCTGGCCAGTTTGTTTTCGTCACCGCGGCTCTTCGGCGCCAGCGCCAGACCGACCATGGGCTTGGGAAACGGGATGGGGGGGAGTTCAACGTCGCCGAGGATCGTGCCCGTGTGTAAGTCCTCTTGTTTGGCGACGGCCACGATTTGGCCCGCTTCCGCTCGATCGATCGGCGAGGTCTGGTTACCCTGCATCTCGAGGATTTGCGGCAGCTTTAGATTCTTGCGGTTGCCGGCCAGGTGCACCAACTGATCCTTGGCGAGCGTGCCACTGAGGACGCGGATGTAGCTGAGCTTCTGAACAAAGGGGTCGATGTGCGTTTCAAAGACGCGCGCCACCAGTGGCGCGGAGGGATCGGCGCACAATTGGACCGACTCGCCGTCGGGGCCAATACCGCTGCGGCTGAACATGTCGGGCGACGGCGCGCAGCGTACCAGGCCGGCCAGCAGTTCGGACAAGCCGACGTTCATCTTGGACGAGACGCAAAAGATCGGAATCAGGCTGCCGTTGAGGACCGCGCGGGGCATCAGGCTGCGGAGCTCGACCAGCGTCGGCACTTCGCCATCGAGGTACTTGGCCAGCATGTCTTCGTCGGCTTCGACCAGGCATTCGATCAGGTGCTCGCGCGCCTTGCTCAGGTCGATCAGCGGGCTGGCGATCTGGTCGCCTACTTCCAACACATCCAGCACGCCCTTGAGGTGGCCACTGATGCCGTCGGGCACGTTGATCAGCGCGCACGAGTCACCGAATGCGTCGATGATTTGTCGAACCAGGTTCTGGAAGTCGATCGCTTCGCCGTCCAGACGCGTGATGACCAGCACGTTGGCCAGCCCCGCTTGGCGGGCCGCGTGAAAGACGCGGCGCGTGTTGACTTCGACGCCGGCGTGGGCGTGGATGCAGACCGCGGCGCAGTCGACCCCGGCCATCGCCCCGATCGTCTGGCCTATGAAGTCGGGATAACCGGGCGTGTCGAGCAGCGAGAAGTGGTGCCCTTGATGTTCGCAGTGCGTGACCTTGGCTTCGACCGTGTGGTGGTGCGTTTTCTCTTCGAGGTCGAAATCGCAGATGCTGGTGCCGTTATCGACGCTGTGTTCCCCGGACACCGCTCCCGTGGCAACCAGCAGCGAATCGATCAGACTGGTCTTGCCACAAGAGCCGTGTCCGCAAAACGCAATGTTGCGACGTTGGCCGACCGTAACTGAGTTGCCCATGGCTGAGTTACCCATGACCGTGCA
>JBQCEI010001088.1:0-4961 GCA_051960375.1 Aureliella sp.
AAGAGGTCATGGGTTCAAGTCCCATCAGCAGCTCTTGCTCCGATTGGAGTGGGGCAAGAGACGCGGTTGGTCGGGTTCGCTGATTTCGTCATGGGTCCGATTTCGTCATGGTCAAAGCGTGGGCGCCAGTGTCTCACGGAGTAACAATTTTAGTGTTAGGTGTAACGAACAATGGCTAAAGAGGCATTTCAGCGTACGAAGCCGCACTGCAACGTCGGCACGATCGGTCACATCGACCACGGCAAGACCACCACAACCGGCGCTTTGTTGGCCGTTCAAGCCGCCAAGGGTTTGGCTCAAGCCAAGGCCTATTCGGATATCGCCAAGGGCGGTACCGTCCGCGACGCTACCAAGACGGTGACGATCGCCGTTTCGCACGTTGAGTACGAAACCGAAAACCGTCACTATGCCCACATCGACTGCCCGGGTCACGCCGACTTCATCAAGAACATGATCACCGGCGCCGCCCAGATGGACGGAGCGATCCTGGTCGTCAGCGCCGCTGACGGTCCGATGCCTCAGACCAAGGAACACGTCCTGCTGGCTCGCCAGGTGGACGTGCCGGCGATCGTTGTCTTCCTCAACAAGGTCGACCTGGTCGACGATCCGGAATTGCTGGAACTGGTCGAACTGGAAATTCGTGAACTGCTCAACAAGTACGATTTCCCGGGCGACGACATTCCGATCATCCGCGGCAACGCCCTGGCGGCTTACAACAAGCCGGCCGATCCGGAAGCCAGCAAGTGCATCACCGAACTGCTGGCCGCCGTCGACTCCTACATCCCGCAACCGCAGCGTGAAGAAGACAAGCCGTTCCTGATGGCGATCGAAGACGTCTTCAGCATCGAAGGTCGTGGTACCGTTGCCACCGGCCGCGTCGAGCGCGGTGTGGTCAAGGTCGGCGAAGAAGTCGAACTGATCGGCCTGAAGGACGCTCCGGTCAAGACCACGGTCACCGGCGTCGAAATGTTCCGCAAGGAAATGAAGGAAGCCAAGGCTGGCGAAAACGTTGGCTGCTTGCTCCGCGGTATGAAGCGCGACGACATCGAGCGCGGTCAAGTTCTGGCCAAGCCAGGCTCGATCACCCCGCACAAGAAGTTCGAAGCCGAAATCTACTGCTTGAGCAAGGACGAAGGCGGGCGCCACACGCCGTTCTTCAGCGGCTATCGCCCTCAGTTCTACTTCCGCACCACCGACGTAACCGGCTCGGCTAAGCTGGTCGGCGCCGAAATGTGCATGCCTGGCGACAACGTCAAGGTTGAAGTCGAACTGCAGAAGCCGATCGCCATGGACGACGGTGTCCGCTTCGCTATCCGCGAAGGTGGCAAGACGGTCGGTTCGGGCGTCGTGACCAAGATCCTCGAGTAGTCGGATTCGCCGGGCGAGCTGAGCAATGAACTTGCTTGGCCAGCCCAGCGGCCGACGACAATTTGAAAAAGCACTAAAACACCTGCTGTGGTCGAATCGCGATTGCAGCAGGTGATTTCCTCGGGTAAGAACCACTGCGAGGAAATAAAGCAGAGGGGCGTAGCTCAATTGGCAGAGCACCGGTCTCCAAAACCGGGGGTTGAGAGTTCGAGCCTTTCCGCCCCTGCTTGAAACACGTTGAATGTTTTTGCTGTGGGAGCCGTTTGGCGTATGACCACCAAAGAAGGTGTGATGACTTCCCGACCGATGGTCCGCGAGCTGTTCGCGTCGGGAATCTACAAGCCCAATCAAGGCCGCATGGTTCGGCAAGTCACCGCCCTGACGATCTGGGCGGTGTCGGTTCTGGGCGCCTGGCGATTCCACACGCTGGTCCTCATTCCGTGGCTCGGCACCAGCGCTGCTGGTTACCTGGCTGCGGTTGCTCTGGGCGGCATCGGCATGTGGATCGGCTTTCGGCTGGTCAACTGGCCGAAGTTCGCTGACTTCCTGATCAGCGTCGAAGCCGAGCTCAACAAGGTCTCGTGGCCTTCCTGGCGCGAGCTCAATCGCGCCTCGATCGTGGTGATCTTCACGATCTTTTTCCTGGCCGCGATTCTGTTTGCATACGACTTTTTCTGGCAACTGATGTTCTCCTGGCTGAAGATTTCCTGATCGACCGGCGAGCGCGACCTGCGGGTCGGCGGTTACCCGGAAGACGCATCAGGAATAAATTGCCAGGGTCTGAGAAATTGGGCTATCGCAGTTTGCCGATACCACTACAATTTCGCGTCTGCCGGGACGCCACCAGCGTCCGGCGCACGTTTTTGACTTGGCATTCTTCCTAGCCAGGAGATTGGTGGATCGGCGGCCGCAGCGTAGTAGCTGAGGCAACGTCCGAATCGCACGATCGCCTGTACTGGCATGGGGGTCCGAACGGTGAGTGAATCTGAAACTACAACGGCCGCGCCCAGTCCGATGGACTGGTACATCGTCAAGGTGGCCTTCAATCGCGAAGACAGCATTCGCGATGCGCTGCACAAGCGCATCAAGCTCCAGGGACTGGAGTCTCTCTTTGGCGAAATCCTGATTCCCACTGAGGACGTGGTAACCTTCACCCGCAACGGCACACGGCGGGTGGTCAAGCGCAAGCTCTACCCCGGTTACCTCATGATCTACATGTCGGTGAACGATGACTCGTGGTTTCTCGTCCGCGAGACTCCGGGCGTTGGCGATTTCACCGGGGCTGGCGGCAAGCCGACTCCGATGGACCCGCACGACGTCGAACGGATCATCAAGTCGGTTCGCCCGCCCGAAGAGGGCGAACAAGCTCTGAAGACGGCCATTCCGTTCCGCGTCGGTGATCGCGTCCGCGTCAAGGAAGGCTACTTCCAGAACCTCGAAGGAGACGTCGAGAAAGTCGACGAAGCGAACGGACAGATCACGGTCATGATCAGCATTTTCGGTCGCTCGACCCCGGTGGAACTCAACCACTGGCAAGTCGAGGCAGTGTAGGCCGCCGCCCCGACAGCGGCAACCGACACACGCACTCGCGCCGGCACTTGCCCGGCAAGGCGACCCCGCAGAGAGCACTCGCACCGCACTTCCCAAAACAACAGATTCCATCGATCGCAGATAGTGGAGAAACACGCGTCTCATGGCTAAGCAAATGGTAGGACAAGCGAAGTTCCAGGTGCCCGGGGGTTCCGCCACTCCCGCGCCGCCTGTCGGTACTTCGCTTGGTAGATACGGTATCAACCTCGGTCAGTTCGTCTCGCAGTTCAACGAGCGGACGCGCGAGTACAACGGCACGCCGATCCCCGTGATCGTCACCGTGTACTCCGACCGCAGCTTCGAATTCGTCACCAAGAGCCCACCGGCCGCTTCGCTGCTCAAGCAGGCTGCCGGCATCGCCTCCGGCTCGGGCGTTCCGAACAAGAACAAGGTCGGCAAGGTCACTCGCGCGCAGATCGAAGACATCTGCCGCAAGAAAATGGCCGACCTCAACGCCCGAGACCTGCCGCACGCGATGCGCATGATCGAAGGCACCGCACGCAGCATGGGCATCGAGGTGGAGGGCTAATCAAGTCATGGTCAAAACATCCAAAGCAATGAAGTCGATGCTCGCCAAGGCACCCGCGACCAACAAGGAAGCGATGCCGCTGGCTGATGCCGTCGCCGTTCTCAAACAGTTCCCGCCGCGCAAGTTCGACCAGAGCGTCGAGATCCACATTCGCCTCGGCATCGATCCGGCTCAGGCCGATCAGCTCGTCCGCGGCTCGGTCGTACTGCCACACGGTATCGGCCGCACGCAGCGCGTGGTCGTCTTCGCCAAGGGTGACCTGGCGGCGGTGGCTCAGGAAGCTGGCGCCGACGCGGTCGGACAGGAAGACCTGGCCAAGCGCATCCGCGATGGCTGGACCGACTTCGACGTCTGCATCGCCGCTCCGGACATGATGGGCCTGGTTGGACCGCTCGGTAAAGTGCTCGGCCCGCGCGGCCTGATGCCTTCGCCTCGCGCCGGCACGGTCACTCCGGACGTCGCTCGCGTGGTCCGCGAATACAAGGCCGGTAAGGTCGAATTCCGCAACGACAAAGGCGGCAACCTGCACGCGGTCGTCGGCAAGCTGAGCTTCGATCCGCAGAAGCTGGCCGAGAACGTTCAGGCCTTTATCAACTATGTGCAATCCCTCAAGCCGCACGCGGTCAAAGGGACGTACATCAAGAGTGTCGCATTGTGCGCTACGATGACACCTAGCGTCCGCGTTGCGGCTTAAGGAGCAGATCGGTGAGCAAGTACGTAAAGAATCTGATTTCGAGCGACATTCACAAACGGCTCGACGGAGTCGCCGATGCGGTCCTGGTGAACGTGATCGGCATGGACTCCGGTTCGACGTTCCAGATCCGCAAGCAACTGCGCGAGAAGAACGTCAACATGCTCGTCGTCAAGCGAAGCATGGCCAGCCGCGCCACCGAAGGCACGAGCCTGCGACCGATGTTCGACAACCGTGAAGGCTCGATGGCCATCGTCTGGGGCTCGGAAGATTTCGTGAGCCTGGCCAAAGAGATCGCCGCCATCGACAAGGCGAAGACCTTCGAGAAATTCGAAGTCAAAGGTGGCGTGATGGACGGCGAGGCGCTGTCGGCCGAGCAAGTGCTCGCCATCAGCAAGTGGCCAAGCCGCGTCGAGCAGATCTCGATCCTGATCGGACAACTGCTCTCGCCCGGCAGCACGCTGTCGGCTCAGCTGCTCAGCCCTGGCGGCAAGCTGGCTAGCCAAATCGAGAAGATCTCAGAGAAGGAAGAGGAGGCCACGCCGTCATAGCATACTGCGACAGCCTCACCGGCTAACGGAAGACTATCTCCCGTGCGCATTTTGCGCCTGAGCACTACTTGCTCGAATCCCGAAAAAATCGTTTAACCAAAACACATCACTTTCGATAACTGAGGTTTAGAGAATTATGTCCGAGACCGCATTCGCAGACGACATCAAGCAACTGGGCGACAAGCTGGTTGGCCTGACCCTGAAGCAAGCCAAGGAACTGAGCGACTACATC
>JBQCEI010001089.1:0-3976 GCA_051960375.1 Aureliella sp.
GGTCTGATGATCGGCCCGCGTCCCACCCACCTACGGCAACGTGTCCTATGGCCGTTCATTCGATGCTATTCTGCGCTCGCGGTGCGTTGTTGATCGCCTGTTGCGCCCTGGCCGCACTCGCTCCGACAGCAACCCAAGCGCAGTTGCCCGTGACGCAAATGCGGGTGCTCTACCCGCCGATGATCCAAGCCGGCGGAACAACGACGGTCGAAGTGCTCGGTCAAAAGCCGCTCGACGAAATCGATCGCCTGGTCTTCTCGCACCCGGGCATCTCAGCCAACGTCATTCCCGGCGAGAGCCATCCGCTGACCGGTTCGATCCAGCCGCAGTACGGCAAGTTCAACGTCAGCGTCTCGAGCGATGTACCGACCGGGTTCTACGAAGCCTGGGGCGTCGGTCGCAACGGTGCCTCGGTCTCGCGCGTGTTCTGGGTCGCGCCGCGGGCGCAGCTCGCCGCTCCACAAGCAGCCAGCACCGATCAGCCCGTGCCGCAGCTGACTCCGGCAGGCATCGTCGTCGATCGCTACGCCGCGGCCAAAGTGCAGCGTTACGATCTTCCACTCGAAGCAGGCAAGAAGGTCCGCGTCTCAGTGGTCGATGCCAAGATCGACTCGCGGGCGCTGACGGAACTGCAAGTGCTCGATCCCAACTCGCGACCGATTGCCGCCGCTCGCAGCACCGGCCGTGAAGGGGCGAGCGTCGAAATCACGCCCGCGCAGTCGGGCACCTATCGCATTGAATTGCGCGATGTGATTTATCGCGGCGGTGACGAGTTTTTCTATGCGCTCATCCTCGATCCGGCCGACGCGCCGAAGATCGATATCGCCAGCCCGGCCTGGAACGATCGCGATCAACTCGCCAAAGCCCTGAGCCCGGGTGCGGGCCAGCTGCCGATCGCGCGTCAATTGACCGCGCTCGGCCTCAGCCGCTGCCTGTCATCCGAACAAGCTTTCTTTACGAGCGAGGCCGATCGAGCGGAGCCCTTGCCGGTGACGCTGCCGTGCTTGATTTCAGGAACGTTCGGCACCAGCGCTAATGGCCAGGCTTTCGAGTTCACTGCCAAGAAGGGCGAGGCGTACTGGATCGACGTGGCTTCGCAGCAACTCGATCAGAACACCGATCCGCACCTGAGCATTTTTAAAGCGAGCGCCGCGCCGGCTGCGGCGGCCACGGCGGCAGCTGCGGGCTCGGCGTCGGCCAGCGCAGTCAAGCTCGACCGAATTGCCGAGCAAGACGACCCGGCTCCGCTGGGCTCGGTGCCGTTTCGCATCGTGCGGGCCGATCCCTCGCTGCGCTTTGACGTTCCCGAAGATGCCACTTACCGCATCGTCGTTCGGGATCAATTGGCCAGCAACGCCGCGACCGCCGGCGGCAAGTTTTTGATTGCGGTCCGCAAACCGCAACCCGCTTTGCAGATCGTCGCCGCATGGGCTTCGCCGATCAACAATCAGGCTCAAGCTCAACCGATCGGCAACAATCTGATGCTCGGCAGCACTGCGGCCATTCGCATTGTCGTCAATCGTTGCGATGGCCTGGCCGGGCCGGTCGAGATCTCCTGCGAAGGACTGCCGACCGGTGTTTCCGCTTCGCCTGTCATCATCCCGGCCGATCGCGACGAGGGGCATCTAGTTGTCACGTGTGCTGAACAAGCCGCATCGTTCGCCGGTCCGATCAAGCTAGTGGCTCGCTCCACGTCTGATCCGAACGTACCGTCGCAAGTGCTCGCCGCCGCCCTGACGTGGGAACCGATTCCGAGCTGGAATGCGCTCGAGCGTCGACTGAGCGGACAACTCGTCTTGGCGGTCAACGACAAGGACACCGCACCGCTTTCGATGAGCGCCGGCGATGGCCAGACGCTCGTCATGGCTCGCGGCGGCAAGTTGCCGCTGCCGATCAAACTGACCCGCCGCGGCGGAGCCAAAGACAAAGTAACGCTTCGCGCGCAAAACTTGCCCGCCAAAGTAACGCTCGCCGACGTCCCAATCGAAGCGGCGGCCAGCGAAGCCAAGCCCGAGTTGCAGATCGCTCCCGACGCTCCGCTGGGCGAATCGACGTTTTGGCTTCAGGCCGAAACCAAAGTCAAGTTTCGCAATAATCCGCAGGCCTTCGAGCGAGCAGAAGCGGAGCGAGCCCAGCTCGAAAAACTGCAAAAGGATCCCGCTCAAGCAGAGAAGAAGGACGCCATCGCCGCGGCGCTCAAGGCCGCGACCGATCGCGTCAATCAACTCAAAACCGAGACCGCGGAAAAGGATGTGCCAATATTCCTGCCCACGAACACCGTGCGTCTGAAAATCGTCGACGCGCCGGTCGAACCGATGGCCGCGTGGCGCATCGAAGCCAAGCGCGGCAGCGAAGCCGATTATCCGCTGGCGATCAATCGCTTGTTCGGATTCGACGGCGAAGTGAAACTCGCTGTGGCTGCCCCGGCGGCCGGCTGCGAACTGACCGCCGCCGCGATTCCAGCGAAGATGCAGCAAACAGCCGCGCACCTGAAGGTCGCCGCCGATGCAGCTGTGGGAGAGCGCAAGCTTGACCTCAAACTGACTTACAAGTTCAACGACAAAGACCTGACCGCCACACTACCGCTGACGCTCGTGATCAGCGAATAAGTGCAGAACATTCTCCGCGCTCTCCGCGTCCTCCGCGGTAAAAAACGCCTTGGAGATTCGCACCACCTAAAGTGCCACCAGCAATACACCTTTCTTTCGTAGTGAATTGGTAGAGAGATGAAGATCATGTCCGTGCGCCGCCTTTCGTTCGCCTGGCTAGGCTTGCTGTTGGCCATCTCGACCACGCCGGGCTTTGCCGTCGATTATGGCAAGGACATCGCGCCGCTGTGGAAGCGGAGCTGCGTTGCCTGCCACAACAGCAAGAAAGCCGAAGGGGGACTCAACCTCGAGTCGGGCGCCAACTTGCTCAAAGAGAGCGACAGCGGCGTGCCGGTCGTCGCGGGCAAGAGCGGCGAGAGCGAACTGCTCGCTCGCATCACTGCGACCGACGACACGATCATGCCGCCGAAAGACAACTCGGCCGGCGCCAAACCTCTGACGCCCGCCGAAATCGAACTGGTCAAACAGTGGATCGATGCCGGCGCCGTGCCGAGCGAAGAAGGCATTCCGACAACGATCGCCTGGCAAGCCGTTCCGGGCAGCATTCGCCCGGTTTACGCGGTCGATGCTTCAGCCGACGGCCAGTTCATCGCCGCCGGCCGCGGCAATCAAGTTGTCGTCTACACCTGGCCGCTGAAAACCGCTCAGCCAGCCGCCGTCGCCCTGATCGATCCGCAAACGGCCAGCAGCGCCGGTGCTCCGGCCGCTCATCTCGATCTCGTGCAGTCGCTCGCCTTCAGCCCCGATGCCCAGACGCTGGTCACCGGCGGCTATCGCTGCGTCAAGTTCTGGCGCCGCGACTTCGCTCCGACCTCGCTGGCTGCCCTGCAAAGCAGCGCCGGCATCATCGCCGCTTCCCCCAGTGGCAAGTCGCTGGCGATGGCTCGCGACGACAAGACGGTCGAAATCATCGACTTGGCGACAAAGACGGTCAAGTTCGTCCTCCCCGCAGCCCAAGGCAAGATCGGCACCATCGCTTGGACGCTCGACGATCAAGCGTTGTTTGTGGCCGACGAATCGAAAACAGTCACGCGCTGGCAACTGCCCGCCGCCGATGCGCCGGCGACCACCGCTCCGGCTGCGACTAGCTTCGCAGCTCCTGCAGCGGTCAAGGCGCTCGCTCCCCTGGCCCGCGATCGCGTCGCGCTATTGAGCGCCGACGGCCAAGTGAGCCTGTTCGTCGAAGAGGCTCCCGCCACACCCGCACCCCAAGTTCCAGCAGCGGCAGCGCCGGCAGCTGCAGCGGAAAAGCCCGCAGCTGAAAAACCGGCAGAGGAAAAACCAGCCGCAGACAAGCCTGCCGCCGAGAAACCCGAAGCGGAAAAGCCGGCGGCCGATCCCGCGCCTGCCCAGCCTGCGGCTCCCGC
>JBQCEI010001090.1:0-5124 GCA_051960375.1 Aureliella sp.
TTACGCGTATCTCTCTGACCGCTATATCCTGTGCTCGTGCGGCGCGAGCATGGGGGACGACTACGGCCCGATGGTGGTTGCCCGCGAGCCGCTCTCGCGCGAGCAGCTCCAAAGCGGCACCATCGCCGTTCCCGGTACGCTGACCACGGCGTTTCTCTCAATGCAGATGTGGCTCGGCGGACCGTGCCGGCACGTGGTAGTTCCGTTCAATGAAATGCTCGACATCGTCCAGGCCGGCTCGTACAAGGGCCAGCCGATCGATGCGGGGCTGGTCATCCACGAGGGGCAGCTCACCTACGGCGACCAAGGGCTGCACTTGATCGAAGACATGGGCAAGTGGTGGAAGCGCGAGACCGGCCTGCCGCTGCCGCTCGGAGCCAACGCTGTCCGCAAAGACCTCGGCGAGCCAGCGATCACCGACATCAATCGCTTGCTCTATGAAAGCATTCGCTACGGCCTGGAGCACCGTCAGGCGGCGCTCGACTATGCGCTCGGTTTCGGCCGCGGCTTGGAGCGCTCGAAGGCGGATGAGTTTGTCGGCATGTATGTCAACGACTGGACGCTCGACTTCGGCCAGCGCGGTCGCGACGCGGTCGCTGAGCTGCTGACGCGGGGCTTCAAAGCTGGCATTCTCAAGCAGCACATCACCCCCGAGTTCGTCCCTTCGGTGGTGTAGTTCTCTCCGCGCTCTCCGCGTCCTCCGCGGTTAACCGTCTTTCACGCCAAAAAACCGCAAAATGCCAGGGCACCCACTCACTTGGAGTTGCCCTGTGGCACGCTGACTGCTAAATTTCGGAGTTCCAGCGAAGCGCCGTTTTTTAGTGGTAGCAATGTGCTCGCCTGCGGTCGCGCGCGTCTGTCTTTTACTCATGACCTGCCCCATCCTTGCCTCGTAGGCTTTAAGCCGACATCCCTGTCGGTTGTATGGAATCGGTCGTTTGGACAATTTTTCAATGGTCAATCGCAATCTCATCCGCTCGCTCGAAGACGACTCCCTTTACGCACAGATCTCGACACTGGTTCCTGAAGAGAACATGGACGAGATGCTGTTTCCTAGCGTTGGCGAGATCGAGCAGGAATTCGGCATCAATCAAATCGTCGAAGGCAAAATCGTCGAAGTTACCGATGATTTCGTCGTAGTCGACGTCGGCTTCAAGAGCGAAGGTGCGATCGACCGCAACGAGTGGTCCGAGTCCGAAGAGCAGCCGGTCGTAGGCGGCACGGTGAAAGTGCTCGTCGAAGAGATGGAAGACGAGCTCGGCCCGGCCGACGACATCCACGGCATGATCAGCCTCAGCAAGCGCAAGGCTGAAAAGATCATCCAGTGGGAAGACACGATCCGCTCGATCGAAGAAGGGCAAGTCGTCACCGGCACGGTCACCCGCAAGATCAAGGGTGGTTTGCTGGTCGATATCGGCGTGCCAGTCTTCTTGCCCGCCAGCCAGGTCGACATCCGCCGCCCGAACGATATTGCCGACTTTATCGGTCGCGTCGTTCAGTGCGAAGTGCTCAAGATCGACGAGTCGCGCCGCAACATCGTCGTCAGCCGCCGCTCGCTCATCGAGAAGCAGCGTGAGGAAGACCGCGAACACCTGCTCTCGGAACTCGAAGTGGGCCAGCTCCGCAAGGGTATCGTCAAGAATATCGCCGACTTCGGTGCGTTCGTCGACCTGGGCGGCATCGATGGTCTGCTGCACATCACCGACATGAGCTGGGAGCGCATCGGCCATCCGTCGGAAATGGTCGCCATCGACCAGGAAATCGAAGTCAAGGTTCTGCAGATCGACCGCGAGAAGCAAAAGATCGCTCTCGGCCTGAAGCAGAAGCAAAAGAATCCTTGGGAAAACATTGTCGAGAAGTACCCGGTCGGTGCGACCGTCAAGGGCGAAGTCGTCAACGTGATGAGCTACGGCGCGTTCGTCAAGCTCGAACCGGGCATCGAAGGCCTGGTGCACATCAGCGAAATGTCCTGGACCCGCCGCATCAACCATCCGAACGAGATGGTTCAAATTGGCGACGTCATCGACGTCAAGATTCTCGGCGTCGATCCAGCTGGCCAGCAGCTCTCGCTGGGCATCAAGCAGACGATGACCAATCCGTGGGACACCGTCACCGATAAGTACTCCGAAGGCTCAATCGTCACCGGCAAGGTACGCAACCTGACCAACTACGGTGCGTTCGTCGAGCTTGAGCAAGGCATCGATGGCCTGTTGCACGTCAGCGATATGTCGTGGACCCGCAAGGTCAGCCATCCAAGCGAAATGGTCGAAAAGGGGCAGGAGATCAAGTGCCGCGTGCTGTCGGTCGATCAAGCTCGCCGCCGCATCGCTCTGGGTCTCAAGCAGCTCGAGCAAGATCCGTGGGTCAGCACGATTCCCGACAAGTACCAGCCCGGCCAACTCGTCCGCGGCAAGGTCACCAAGATCACCAACTTTGGTGTCTTCGTCGGCTTGGAAGACGGACTGGAAGGCTTGCTGCACATCTCGGAACTGGCCGACCACAAGGTTGAAAACCCGGAAGACGTGGTCAAGGTCGGCGACGAGATCGAAGTGAAGGTCCTGCGAGTCGACATCGACGAGCGCAAGATCGGCCTGTCGCGCAAACGCGTCGAATGGAGCGAAGAGCAGGAAGATGCTGCTCAGCGCGAACAGCAGAAGGAATCGGGCCGCGACCAGCAGAAGCCGCAGCAAGAGCTCAAGGGCGGCCTGGGCGCCGAAGGTCCACTGATCGCTACCCCCGATCAGAAATAAGCTGCAAGGCTTAAACAACAACGTTGGCAAAACGTAACGCAAAAAGCCGACTTGGCCTCAAAACCAAGTCGGCTTTTTCTATTGCTCGAATTGCCTCCGCGCTCTCCGCGTCTCCGCGGTGAAACTCTTACTCAGCGCTGCCGGCAAACTTGAGCATATTAAAAAACGCATCGCGAGCCGCGTCGGCATCGACCTCGGTAGCGACTTCCATTGTAGCCCGCGCCGGCCGAATGGCCCGTCGATCGAACACCAGCATCCCGCGAGTCAGCTCGCCATTGACTTCGACGTCGGCTCCCATCTCCTCGGTCTGGAACAGCATCGGCTCGAGCAGCATCAGCAGCGGCATCACCGCTTGCAGCGCAATCGTCTCCTGAGCCAAATACTGCCGCGAGGTGCGGAACAAGTGCGGCAGAATTGTATGGATCACCGAGCCCACCTTCGTGTGCTTGGGGGGGAGCTGGTCCATCAACTCCCAGCCGAACGTGAGCCGGTCGGTCACTTCCAGCGGCAGCAGCGACTTGGTGGTCGGCGACTGCAGGACGATGCGTGCGCTGCCCGGATCGAAGTGCATGTTGAACTCGGCGACCGCGGTGACGTTGCCGTTGGCTGACGTGGAACCGCCGGCGATGACGATGCGGTCGACCAGGTCGATCACCGCCGGATCGCGAGCCATCAGCTTGGCGATGCCCGTCAGCGGTCCGGTGCACACGATCGTCACTTCGCCTGGGTTGGCTCGCAGCTGCTCAGCGATCAGCTTTTCGGCCGGCATCATGTGGTGTCGCGATGTCGGAGCCCAGCGCGCGTTGCCCAGCCCGTCCTCGCCGTGCAGTAGCGTCGCGTTGGAAACCGCTGCGCCGTTGGGGTCGGTCGCCGCTCCGATGCGCGGCATGCGGGGCGGATCGAGCCGCTCGACGACTGCGTGGAGATTTTGCGTGCTCCGCTCGCCGTCGACCGTTCCCGCGCAAGCCGTCACGGCTAGCACATCGAGCCTTGGGTCGAACAGTGCCAGGGCGAGTGCTACTGCGTCATCGATACCTGGGTCGCAGTCGAGTATGATTTTCCGCGCCATGTTTCGTTACAATTCTTGTCGATGCTTCCGAGGTGCCTGAGCTGTTACAACGGGCCGCAGAGTGTATTCTGGAACCGAACGCGACTTGCCGCAACCGGTAATGCTTTCGTATTCCTCTCCGCTCTCTCCGCTCTCTCCGCGTCTCCGCGGTAAAAGTATTGGACTTGCCAACTGACATGTCGACTGCCATCACCGAATCGATCGGGCTTCTGTCGCGCCACCAGTCCTTGCCGCGCGAGCTGATCGAATCGGTTATCGACGGCATGCTGCACGGCCGCGGCACGGTCGATGAGATGGTCCAGTTTCTCGTGCTGCTTCAGCAGAAGGGCGAGACGGTCGACGAGCTGGTCGGTGCTGCTTCAGCGATGCGGCGATCGATGATCCGCATCCGCAGCGATCACCCCATCGTGCTCGACACGTGCGGCACCGGCGGCGACGGCTCACAGACGTTCAACATCAGCACCGCCGCGGCGATCGTCATCGCGGCCGCGGGCGTGCCGGTGGCCAAGCACGGCAACCGCAAAGTCACCAGCAGCACCGGCTCGGCCGACGTGCTGGCCGAACTCGGCATCAACCTCGACGCGCCGGTCGAAGTCGTCGAACGCTGTCTGAGCGAGCTTGGTCTGTGCTTCTGCTTTGCACCCAGATTTCATCCGGCGATGAAGCACGTCGCCGAAGCTCGGCGTCAGATCAGCGGCCCAACGATCTTCAACCGCCTCGGCCCGCTGTGCAATCCCGCCAGTGCCAACCGCCAGATCCTCGGCGTCGGCTCCGCGGAGCTGCAAGTAAAACTAGCCGCCGCCCTGGAGCAGCTCGGCACCGATCGCTCGCTGGTCGTGCGAGGCGAAGACGGAGTCGATGAAGTCAGTCTCGAAGCCCCCACCGAGGTCCTCGAGGTCGGCCGCCTGGTGACGGCTCACGAGCGCATGCACACTTTCACCTGGGAGCCCAAGGACTTCGGTCTGCAGGCTCACCCCCGCAGCGCCCTCTTCGCCGACAGCCCCGCCGCCAGCGCCGCCTGCATCCGCCAAGCCCTGAGCGGCCAGTGCAACCCCTGCCGAGACGCCGTCCTCATCAACGCCGCCGCCGCCCTCTACCTATCCGGCCGCAGCTCCAACCCGCAGGAATGCTTGTCGCAAGCCGCCCAGGCCATCGACACCGGCCAAGCCACACGCCTCATCGCCGACCTAGCCCGCCTAACCACCGAGTAACAGGCGTCAGGCGTCAGGCCTCAGGCCTCAGGCCTCAGGCTTTGGCATTAGCCTTGAGCATCTCCGGGCCAACGGCCCGTCATTCCTCAGCCCA
>JBQCEI010001091.1:0-4932 GCA_051960375.1 Aureliella sp.
TACCACATACGATTGCCAACCCTTTGCGCGGCACGAGAGCGGTACGCTTGGTTAAAATAAAAAACGGCCGCTGAAGTTGCTTCAGCGGCCGTTTCTGTTTTTAAGGCAAGGCCAAGAACGCTGCTTAGACTTCGTAGCCGTCGCGATACGTCGGCTTGATCATCGCATCGTAAGCATCGGTGCCTTTGATCTTGAGGTTCTTCTGGTCCCATTCGAGTCTGTCGCTGCTGACCGGCTCGTCGTTGCCCTTGCTTTCGCCGGCGGCCCAAACGGCCAGGTTGCCCAGCAGGATCACTTCGGTCAGCTTGCTGGCGTACTCGGGGAAGTTCGACCAGGCGGGCTTGCCTCCCTTGATCGCGTTGACCCACTCGCGGAAGTGGCCCGGCGAGCGCTCGAACTCGACATCCATCGGCTTGGAGTCGGTCTGCCAGTAGTACTCGGCGCCGTAATCGTCGGGCGAGAATATCTTGCCCTTCTCGCCGATGATCAGCGAACCGGAGTTCTTGATCTCGGTGAATTCCTTCGTGTCGGAATCGTTGCTCCACTTGCCCTTGAGCAGGTTGGCATCGGGTTTCTTGCCGCCGTCGTACCAGAAGACCTTCACGGCATCGCGGTTCTCGGTCGGAGCGAAATCGAATTCGATCACCGACCAGCCCGGGAACGTTTCCTTGTTGTGGCCCGAAGTGGTCGCCTTGACGGCGATCGGGTTGACCAGCTCGCAACCGGCGAACGGCATGTTCATCGTGTGGCAAGCCATGTCGCCCAGCGCGCCGGTGCCGAAATCCCAGAACCCGCGCCACTTGAACGGATGATAAGCCGGGCTGTATTCGCGGAACTGGGCCGGTCCGATGAACTGTTCCCAGTGAACGTGTGCCGGTGGCTTTTCACCTTCGGGACGCTTGATGCCTTGCGGCCAAACCGGACGGTTGGTCCAGACGTGCACTTCCTTCGGCTGGCCGATGAAGCCGCCTCGGATGCGAGCAGCCGCTTCGCGAAGGCCCGACTTCTCAGAACCTTGGTTGCCCATCTGCGTCGCCACACCCTTTTCCTTGGCGATGTCCCCCAGGCGGCGAGCTTCCCAAATCGTGCGAGTCAGCGGCTTTTGGCAGAAGCAAGCCTTGCCGAGCTTCATCGCCGTGGCCGCAGCGACTGCGTGCGAGTGATCGGGCACGCTAACGGTGACCGCGTCGATCTTGTCGCCCATCTTCTCGAGCATTTCGCGGAAGTCGTAGAAGACGGTCGGATTGCTTTTGAAACGCTTGATTTCCTTGGCAATCGTTTGCTCGTCGATGTCGGTGATGGCCACGACATCGCCAGCGCGATTGGCGTCTTCCGAGTCGCTCGCGCCTTTACCACCGACCCCGATGCAACCGAACTGGATGCGCTCGATGGCGCTGATGCTCTCTCGTGGTGCCACACCACCGGCGGCCCAATAGCCGGCTCCGATGGCGGCCGTCGTTTTCACAAACGTACGACGCGAAGGATTCTTCGTCATTTTCCAGTGCTCCTGAAGGTGGGTAGGTGAAGGAAGTCTTATCGATGCCTCTTGAAAGGGACCGGCCTCTCCAAGCGACGTCGCGACAGAGCGGTGATCCGAGATGACCCGAAAACCAGCGTCGGATGCGAGTTATCAACGGTGAGGTTGCAGCCGCAGCTTGAGAGTAATCGGCCAAGGGCGATTGTTCAAACTGGGCAAGACACACAAATATACCCGCAATATCTTCCCTTGACGACTTGGCATCGGCGGATAGGGCCGCAAAATCGGCACTTCGCCACTTTGAATCGCGAGCGGCAATGGCCGCGGCCGATCGTAGACAGAGCGTTCGCCCTGGTGCAACATCCTTTTCGCAAGTGGCCGAGGAATCTGTCCGTGTGGCGTGCCTTTTTCCTAGCTGTCGGTGCCATGCTCGTCATTCTGGGCGTGGAATGCCTGCTGATCGACAGCGCGACGCTGGCGGCTGAACAGGCCCCGCCGATCGCCCAGGGGCCCGCCTGGTTCAACCCGCCACCGATGGTCGATCCCGGCCGCGTCATCCGACCGCCCGAATGGATCCCGTGGAGCTTGTTGGCCTCGGGGGCCGTTACGCTGCTCTATGCTCGGACTCTTGCACAGCGCTTTGGCGGCGGCTGATATTTTTACCGCGGAGGACGCGGAGATCGCGGAGATCGCGGAGAACGCTGAGGGTCAGTCCGACGACAAGAGCTTGTCGAGCGGGTAGCGTTCCATGAAGTAGCCGACGCAGTCTTTGCGCACGGCGTCGATGCTGCAGGAGAGCATCGAGGGCAAGACGCTTTGCTTGAGCCTTAGGGCGCCATCTTGGCACTGAAAGAATTCTTCAGTGACGATGCGGCCGCTTTCGTCGCGCACCTCGACCTGGTTCGTCCAGCTCGGAGCCACGGCGCCGAGCCGTTATACGGCCGGCAGCCACACGAAGTTACAGCGATCCAATTCGGGCCGCAGCACGACGTCCCCCTGCGCGCTCTCGGCAAATTCGAGCGAGGCCCAGGGAGCGATGCGCCAAGTCGCGATCGTATGAAACAGCTCGATGGGCCCGGCCTGCTTGGCGGAACTTGCCTCAGTCGCTTGGTCATAAGGCGCGTTGGAAATGGTCGTCAAATGCAGCGCTCGCTCGAGCAGATCGGCTGCCGCTTGGACGCCCCCTGGGTCACCGATCGCGCCGCATTCGCAAGTGATCGACGGGCAGAACTGGGCGAAGGCTTGCGTCTGAACGCCCTTGGGTCGCTGGAAGTACAGCACGGTCGGGCTGAACAGCGCGGCCAGTCTAAGATGTTCAACGTTCAGCGAACAGATGCAGGCGTAGTACGGATTCCTTCCCGAGTTGTTGTGCAGATCGATGCTCGCCGCCACTTTCCTTTCGACCATCGTGGCGACGACTCGGCGCATCAGCTCATGCTCGCGCTGCTCATGCAATTCGGAACCGGGCCAGACGCGGTTGTAATCGGGCTGATGCGACAAATAGCGCACGCCGGCTGCCGCTGCGTCGACGTTGCCGACAAAAATCGATAGCGTCCGTGGCAACGGACTGGTGCGATAGTTGGCCAGCACCTGCTGCACCGCTTTTAAGCCTACATCTTCGTCGCCGTGCAGCAGAATCGACACGAATAGCACCGACGGCTCGCGGCCGCCGAGGTGAATAAGCGTCGGCCGAGGCAGCACTTCTTTGATCGATGTCGCAGCGACAGTGAGCAAACGCTCGGGCAACTCATCGAGCTCGTCGAGCTCAGCGGTATCTTCATCAGCACTCATGGCACTTCATCAACGCTCGTCGTTCACCACTCGTGGACCGGCTTCTTGGAAGCCTGGCAGTTGAGATAATCATTCAGTATCGCCACCGGATCTCCTGCATGCCGCTCGTACGCTTCGAGTTGCCAGACCGCACCGGTGCGGCCGCTCTGCGTTCGCTCGCGCAGGATCGCCTCAGCGCCGTTAATCAACTTGTGATCGACGCCCAGATTGTCGAGCGCATCGCTTGCTGCAGGCAACCACTGGTCGAGCAGCAAATCCTGCAATCGATAACGCTGTCCGAGCCAGTCGACCTCGGCCATCAGGCCTTCGCGAGCAGCGGCGTAGAAATTGCGCCGCGCCGACTCGAAAGCGACTTGCTGCTCCGGCGGTACTCGATGCGAGGCCAGGTGATGCGCCAGTCCGATCGCAAAGGCGACGTTGGCAAACATATCGACCGCGGTGGGGCCGGCCGACATGACGCGGTGCTCGACGCGCACGTGCGGCGAGCCGTCGGATTCGAAACCGATCAGCGGACGATTCCAGTCCCACAAAGTGCCGTTGTGCATGCGCAGGTGCGGCACCGTCTCGGGATATTCGGCCAGCGACACCGGCAGCAGAGCAGGATGCTGGCGGACCTTGTCTTCAAAGAGCGAGAGAAAGTCGGCTGGAGCGTACGCACGTCCGAACGATACGCGCCGTTGCTGGTCGCCGGTATCGACCGCTTGTTCGAAGACGGCGATGCGGGTGTCGTGCCACAGCCGTTTGCCAAACAGCAGCGGCGCGTTGGCAGCCACCGCCACCGTGGCCGGCGAAGCGACGATGAACGCGTTGAGGTAGCGCGAGGCATCGGCCAGCGGCACTTTCAAGTGCACCTGCAACGACGTCGAAGCCGCTTCGAGCATGACGTCGTGGTGCTCAATGCGCAGACTGTCGATCCCGTCGATGCTCAACACATCCGGCCGGCCGCGGCGCAATCGAAAGACCTCGCGGTTGAGGGCTTCGAAGCGCGAACGCGGCGTCATGTTTTCCGCGCACAGCAACTCCTGCGTGATCGTCGGCAAAATACCGATGCAGGTAATCCGCAAACCCAATCGCTCGGCCAGTTCTCCGCATACTTGCCAGGTCTGCAACAGTTCCTGCTGCACGCGCTCCAGGCCCAAGCCCGCCACCGGCTGCGGCTGAACGTTCAGTTCAAAGTTGAACTTGGCCAATTCCGGCACGACCCACTCGCGCGAGAGCGATTCGAGAAACTGACCGTTATCCGGCGCCGGCCTTCCCTCGGCGTCAAGCAACCAGGCCTCAAGTTCCAGTCCGGCCGTGAAGGCTCCGCGATGAAACCGTCCGTCGCGATCCCACTGCCGCAGTTGCTCGAGCTCTACCTCCATGCGCTGGCGGAACTCGACAAAGTCTTGCTCTGCGAAGTGAACCTTGGCAATGTCCTCACCCATCGGGTCGGTCCTATGCTCGTTTTTTACCGCGGAGACGCAGAGAGCGCGGAGGTAAAGATGCACATCCTCCGCGCTCTCCGCGCCTCCGCGGTAAAACCTAGTCGAGGCTGATGAACTCGTTGGAGTTCAGCAGCGACAGCGCAGCGGCCACTAGCGCGGACTGTTCCGCTTCGGCGGGCCAGTCTTTGACTAGACGCTTGAGCAATTGGCATTCCGCAGCGGTCGGAGCGCGGGAGA
>JBQCEI010001092.1:0-2539 GCA_051960375.1 Aureliella sp.
CCCCAACCCACACAACAAACACCCCCACATATTTCATTATTTTCTGTTATACTATTTTTTTATTTACTTGTTTGGTGGTCTGTCGTGTCTTGTTCCGTCGTCGGGTTACAATCTTATGCCGATGTGCTTACCGCCCGCCGGCTGGCTGCCTCAGCAAATGCTCGACAAAAAAATCATGCATGCGGCGGGTGCCGTAGCGACCGCCCATGCCATGTCCGGCGTTGGGGATGACGAGCAAATCGAAATCCTTGTCGGCTTGGATGAGCGCGTCGGCCAGCCGCAACGTTGACTCCGGCGGCACGTTGGTATCCATCTCGCCGACAATCAACAGCAGTTTTCCACCGAGCCGATGCGCGTTGTCGATGTTCGAACACTGGCTGTAATGCGGGCCGACTGGATAACCCATCCATTGTTCGTTCCATGACGCTTTATCCATGCGGTTGTCATGGCAGCCGCACGCGGCGACTGCGACGCGATAGAACTCGGGATGGAACAACACGGCCGCCGCCGCATTCTGGCCACCGGCCGAAGTGCCATAGATGCCGACGCGCGTCAGATCGAGCTCGGGATATTTTCCAGCGGCGGCTTTCATCCACGCGATGCGATCTTCGAATCCAGCATCCTTGAGATTCTGCCAACACACATCGTGAAACGCTTTGGAGCGATGGGCCGTGCCCATGCCGTCGATCTTCACCACGATGAAGCCGAGCTCGGTCAGCGACTGATAGCGCTCAGCCGGGCTGAACGATTTGGGAACGTAGGAACTATGTGGTCCGGCATATATGTCTTCGATGACCGGATACTTTTTGCCAGGCTCGAAATCGCGCGGTCGACAGATGATTCCCCAAATGTCCGTTTCGCCGTCGCGTCCCTTGGCTGAGAAGACTTCCGGCGGGGTCCAACCCGACGCTTTCAGACTCTCGATGTCGGCTTGCTCGAGCTCACAAACGAGCTTGCCGTCGCTCGCGCGGCGCAGTTCGGTTGTCGGTGCTTGATCGACGCGCGAATACGTATCGATCAGAAAGCGTCGGTCGGGCGACAACTGAATCGTGTGATTGCCGTTGCCCGCAGTCAGCCAAGTCAGCTCCGTGCCGTCGAAGTTCACTCGTCCGTAATGAACCAGATAAGGATCTTGTTCGAAGCACCCGCTGGCTCGGAACCACACCTGCCGCTTCTCGGTGTCGATCAGGTCGATCCCGCGCACGATCCATCGTCCCGATGTGATCGCGTTTTTCTCCTTGCCTGTCTCCGCATCGATCAGCACCAGGTGGCGCCAGCCGCTCCTTTCGGTCGCATAGATAATCTCGTCTGTCTCATCGAGCCAGTTGACTAGCTCGACGCCGCGGCTTTCGGTATGCGTGGTCCAAACAAACGTGTCCGACTGCTCGTCGATCAGGTTGCGCACCAGTCCATCGTCAACGTTCAGCTCGATAACCCGGAAACGTTGGTGGCCTCGGTCGGTTTGTTCGTAACGCACTCGCTTACCATCGCGGCTCCAACGCAACCGCGGGCGGAGCGATTCATGCTCGAAGCGATCGACCTCGGGTTTGAGTTGCTCGCGCGTATTCACGCGAAACAAATTCAATTCATACGTCGCGAACTTATCGCCTGGCAGCGCGTAGGGGCGAGATTCCAACTGAGCCCGACCGCCTTCTTCGGGCGAAGAGCGAATCAAGTAGACGTCCTTGATGTCACCCGGCGCGATTCGAAAAGCGATTAGACTCTGCGAATCGGGCGACCAGGCGAGCTGACCGTAAGCCAGATCTGCACGGCCATCGCGGCTGAGCTGGATGCGTTCTTCGTTCTCAGTCGACTGCAGATAGATATTGTGTTCTTGAACCGACGCCGTCCACTTGCCGTCGGGCGAACGCAGCTCCGCGTCTCGGTCGCCTCCACCGTTTCGCTCGGCGCGCGATCGATTGCGGCGGCGCGGTGGCGGCGGGGGCAGCTCGAGCTTGCGGCCGTCGATGATGATCTCGGTCGGAGTATCGTTGGCGACGACTTGGCCGAGCGTTTCGCCTTTGTCCGTGACGACGAGCCAGCGGTGTCCGCCGAAGGTGTGCTGGTCCTTTCGCTTGCCCGCTTGGATCTTGCCGTACGACTGCCGCGAGCCATCGCCGCTGAGCCAAAAGATTTCGACCGCGGTAGGCATCCGGTTATCGAACGTGAGCTGCGTTTCGGCGCCGGAGCGCGTCGGTTTGAAACCCGCGGAGTCGGCTTCTTTAGTTCGCGCGATGGGCCGGTCGCTTGGGCCTTCGTCGGTGATCTCGGCGAGCGTCTGCTTCTCCGCATCCCAGCGCCAGCGCTGCGATGGGCCGATCAACGTGAGCTGTCGGCCGCTGGCGTCGAAGTCGAGCCCTTCGATCGGCAGATGAGTAGCGTCGATGTCTTCGCCGAGCGCCTTGGCAACGGCTCCATGATCGAACGCCGGCTGCCGTTTGCCTTTCTCCGCGTCGACCACGATGAACTCGCGAGCCCCGCCGGGCAGTTCGTTGCGGTACCAGAACTTCGAATGGTCTTCGAGCCAGTGCGGAATGAC
>JBQCEI010001093.1:0-3616 GCA_051960375.1 Aureliella sp.
GACGATCAGCTTCAGTGGAAAGTCGCGCGTCGCCGTGTAGGCGCGGACCACGCCGGCCAACGAGTTGCGATCGGTAATGGCCAGCCCGCCATAGCCCAAAGCGGCCGCCTGCTCGACCAGCTCGTCGGCGTGCGAGGCCCCTTCGAGGAACGAGAAGTTCGTTTTGCAGTGAAGTTCGACGTAACGCATGCCGGCTCAAACGGGCGGGGCTCAAAGGGGACGGGCTCAAACGTGAAGGGCCTAGGAACGCCAACCGACCCAGACGCCGGCGAAAACCACCCGTTTAGACCGAAAAATCGACGACCGACCGATGCCGTAAAAACGTTTTTTCGGATTCCTGCGGCGCGACAGAATCCTGCGGGCGGACTGGAAAGTACTATTTGCTTGAATTAGTTGCAGAGGTTTATTAGCCGGATTAAGGTGAATGGCTGGTGCCCGCTCGGTTGTCGGCGCCTCCCTTGTCGGCTCAACTCATTGAAGCAGGAAAGTACGATGCGCAGCAGTTGCATCCACCGAATTCTGAAGAACTTAGCGTGCTCGGCGGCCGCTCTGACGCTCGTAATTGCCTGTGCCTCCCAGCTGCCTGCGCAGAACAACAACACCAACAACAATACGAACAATAACAACAACAATAATAACAACACCGGCTCGACTCCGGCCGGTGTGGAGATCGACGCCGACGGCATTTTGCGCATTCGCCAAAGCGACCCGCGCGTCAATGCGATGCGAGCCATGGCCGCCCGTCAGGAGCTGCCGCCCAATCTGGCGACGCCGAGCCGGATGCGGAAAGTTTCGCTGACTCGCCTGGAAAAAGCAGTCGCCGATGCGCTGGCTCGCGGCGAACAGCCCGAGCGAGCCATGTTGGCCCTGGCTGGTTTGACTCGCCTGGAATACGTCATGCTCTATCCGGAAGAAGGCGAGATCGTCATCGCCGGACCGGCCGAAGGCTTCGCCAGCGATTCGACCGGCCGCGTCGTCGGCATCGAGAGCGGACGCCCCACGCTGCTGCTGGAAGACCTGGTCGTCGCCCTGCGAGCATTCCCAGCCGAAGGCGATTCGAGCAACGTGATCAGCGTCTCGATCGATCCGACCAAAGAAGGGCTGGCGCGGATGCAGGCCACCATCCGTCAATTCGGCGGCGCGTTCCAAGGCCCACAGCAGATCCCGGTGATCGCCAACGCCCTGCGACAAAGCTTGGGCTTGCAAACCGTTTCGATCCGCGGCATTTCGCCGAACACACACTTCGCTCACGTGCTGACCGAAGCGGACTATCGCATGAAGCTGATCGTTATCGGCCTGGAGCCACCGAACGTTCCGCTGATCACGTACGTCGCTCGCATGTCGGCCGGCAATATTCCATCCAATGCTCTGATCCGGTGGTACTTCGTGCCCGACTACCAGTCGCTGGCAGTCAGCGAAGACGGCCTGGCAATGAAGCTGGTCGGCCAAGGAGTCAAGCTCATCGGCGAGGACGAGCTGGTTCACCGAGATGGCTCCCGCGACAACTCGACCCGCAGCAACCCAGCCAGCAAGGCCTTTACGACCGACTTCACCAAGAAGTACAACGCGATCGCCGAGACCACGCCGATTTATGCTCAGCTGCGCAACTTGATCGATATGTCGATCGCTGCCGCCTACATGCAAGATCGCCACTTCTATGACCAGACCCACTGGGACCTGGGCGTGCTCGGCAACGAATCGGCCTTCTCGGTCGAAAAACTGCCGGCTCCCAAACAGGTCGAAACCGCGGTCAACGCGTTCATGAAGGGCAACCGCCTGGTGACTCCGATCGGCGGCGGCGTAGCGATCCAGGCTCGCAAGGCGTTGACCGACGACAACCTGCAAAAAGACGACGGCTCGATCCAGTCGCAACGCGAGAAGATTTCGCTCAAGGGCATTCCCGCCGATCAGTGGTGGTGGGATTGAGCTCGAAACGAGTAGCGTGAAAAGAATAAACGCTCTGAGCAGTTCAGTCTGCTCAGAGCGTTTTTTGTTTTACCGCGGAGGACGCGGAGAGCGTTCGAGCAAAGAAAGCTTCAAGACCAAGTTCCAGTCCATTCAAACGACAAGGCTCTGCATGCTTTCGGCTGACTGAGGGTAAGGTCAGCCGGTGCTTGCAGAGCCGGTGCGTTTTGGTCGGCTTGGTTGGCAGCAGTGGTCGCTACTGGTTGATCAAGCCGGTCTTGACTGCCCAGACGGCGGCCGCGGTGCGGTCTGCCGTATCGAGCTTGCGGAGGATATTTTGCACGTGCTCTTTGACCGTTTCGACGCTGATGTCGAGCGAGTTGCCGATCTCTTTGTTGCTCAGCCCCAGCGCGATGTGGCGAAGCACTTGGAGCTCGCGATTGGTCAAAGGAACGTCCTTCGAATCGCTGCGATCCTTGCGCTTGGACATCGTCGCTTGGACGCGCTTGAGAATGCTCTGCTCCGGCGGACGCTCGCGGCCGGCGGCGCGGCGGATGGCATCGAGCATCTGGCTGCGGCTCGAGTCTTTCAAAATGTAATCGTTGGCCCCCAAGGCGATCGCCCGGGCCACGTAGGTCGGGTTGTCATAGGTCGAGATCATGACAACCGGCAAATCGGGCACTTCTTCGCGCACCTGCTCCAGCGCGGTCAAGCCATCTTCATCGCCCATGCGCACGTCGAGCAGTAGGCAATCTGGCTTGAACTGCTTAGCCAATGAAACGGTCTCGGTGACGTTGGCGGCCAGGCCAACGATCTCCACGTCGCTATTGCCTAACAGCGAGCCTATTCCGCTCCGAACGACTTCATGGTCGTCGGCCACCAGCAAACGAATCGACATCTTCCACCCTCACGAAAGTCTTTGCGAGTCCCCAGCGGAGCTAACCGCTGCCAAATAGCGACCATCTTTACTATACGTCTGGCGAGCCCGGCTTGAGGGGTAAAACCGTCTCATCCCCCCGAGATTATACAGAAAAAGCCTTACAGATCCACGTTCCGGACCGGCGGTGTTTCTGTCCATGCTCAAGGGGAAAACGTATAGATTGTAGGCCGCTTTGTCTACCGCTGGAGCGGGAAATGATGCTAGCAAACCGCAGCAGGGGACTCGGCAACCAGTTGCCGCCGCGGTAAGGAGCAGGTATACGGCCACAGAATTCTCGATTCGGCCGTGCGAGGGGGAAGCGCGCAGCCAAACTCGTCCGCTTTGTTGCGAAAATGCAGCAAGCCGGTTGCCGGGACGCGACACGTAACCTAGGAAACTTACGGTGAGTTTGCCGCCCCTCGAGAGCGGCCAGCTCCCCCGTTCCGTTTCGCGCGTTTCGCAGCCCCCACACCGCCCCGGTATTTTTCTCCCATGTCGAAGACTGCACGCGGACATCGTTTGCTCCTGGTTGATGACGATCGCTGGCTCCTGGAATCGATGACCGACTGGCTGGGCGGTCAAGGGTTCTCGGTGTCGGGCGTGACGCGAGTCGCTGACGCCAAAGAGCAGTTGCGGGAGGCGCAGTTCGATGTCGCTCTCTTGGACATCAACCTCGACGGCGAGGACGGATACGAACTGCTGGCCTGGTGCCGCAAGAAGTTTCCCGAGCTGCCGGTCGTGATGATCACTGGCTACGCCGGGCCCGATGCCGGAGTGGAAGCGGTCGCCGCT
>JBQCEI010001094.1:0-3082 GCA_051960375.1 Aureliella sp.
GGCGTGTTTCTGGCCGACGGTGCAAAGCTTGGCGACTATGTGCTGTGTGATACCAGCCACGGCGCGATCATCGTCGACCGCGGAGCGCAGATTGGGCCCTACACGTTGCTGCGCGGGCCGCTCTACATCGGACCCGGCGCGAAGATCCTCGAGCATGCCGCGATCAAGGACGCGGTATCGCTCGGCCATACGACCAAAGTGGGCGGCGAAGTCGAAGCTTCGGTCGTCGAGCCGTATAGCAACAAGCAGCACCACGGCTTTCTCGGCCACAGCTACCTGGGCAGCTGGATCAATCTTGGCGCCGGCACGTGCAACTCCGATTTGAAGAACACGTACGGTACCGTGAACATGGAGTACGCATCGGGCAAAGTCGCCACCGGCATGCAGTTCCTGGGCTGCGCGATGGGCGACTACAGTAAGACGGCGATCAACACCGGCATCTTCACCGGCAAAGTGATCGGCGTGTGCAGCATGATGTACGGGTTCGTCACCAGCAACGTGCCGAGCTTCGTCAACTACGCGCGGCTGTTCGGCCAGATGACGACTCTGCCTCCCGACATCATGGCCGCAACTCAGCAGCGGATGTTCAGCCGCCGCAAAGTTCAGCAGCGCGACTGCGACATCCAGCTGATGCACGACATGGACCGGCTGACCCAGCCCGAACGCGATCGCTTCGGCGACGCCATCGCGTTCTAGCTCGCTCTCGTTCTCTTCTCCGCGTCTCCGCGGTAAGAAAAGAGCAGCGGCCGCAGCGGTAGAGCACGATGCCACCAGCCGAAGCGGTCAGCGCGGCGCCCGCACACGCGAGCACGATGCCGACGACCAAGCCGATCACTCCCGATTTGTTGTCGGCCCAAGTCATGCAGCCGTAGATGAGCGAGTACAGCGGGATGAGCATCACGGCGAAGCCTTTGCCGACGCTTTGGCGGAACGCGAAGATGATGATGCTCAGGTTGGCAAAGTTGCCGATAAGGGTGCCCACCGCTTGGAAGGTCACACCAGCGACCACGCCGAACCTCTGGCGCTGCACGGTGCCTAGAAAAGTTCCCACCGGGGCGGGTTCGTTCATCGTGCCATCGACGATCACGACGCCCGCAGCCCCGATGCAGATCGCACCCAGCAGGAACGACGCCAGCATCCACCACGGCATGCCCGCTTTGGCGTGTCGCTCGGCCGTCACGTCGTCGGCCTGCATAAAGTTGGCCGCTTCTTGCAGATACGGATTGGTGAACTCGTCGCGCTGCGACCGGGCTTGAAAGCCGACCGCCTGCTCGCCGGTCTGCAGGTTGAAGCCGCAGTGCGTGCACAGGGTCGCCGCAGGAGAGATCGCCCCGCCGCACTTGGGGCAAGTCGGACCGGTCTTCTTCTTCAAGCCGATCTCGTCGAAGAGCTCGTCGACCTGAGCTGGCTTGGCCGCCGCGGCCCGCGCCACCGGTTGCGCCACCGGCTTGGCTGCTGCTGGCTTTCCGGCTGCTGGCTTTCCGGCTGTGGCCTTCGCCGCTGCGGGCTGCGCTGCGACAGGCTTGGATGCTGCCGGTTTTGCGGCAGCGCTCTTATCGGCCGCATCGCTCGCGGGCTTGGCGCCGGCCGGTACGGGGATCTTGATCGCCTTCTGGCATTTGGGGCACTTGCCCGTTTTGCCGGCCATCGCATCGGAGACCGTGAGAACTTGGCCACAGCTACATTTGAGTTTGATCGGCATGACGAGCGGAACTGCTGGTGAAAAGGGACGATCGCAGCGTAGACCGGCATTATAGTCGACCAGCGCCGGCGAGAAATGGCAACGCCGACAGGCCGGTTTTCACTGCGGAGAGCGCGGAGAGCGCAAGAAGCACGCTACTGGCCGCTTGGTTGTGGCGGGTTTGCTGAAGGCGTAGACTGGACGGACCCGCGCGCAGAGTTTCGGCTCTCGCTCCCGCCGCCCCGCTGTCTTCTCGCCTCATGTGGTTTCGTATGAGCCCGCTGCGCTGTTGCTCGTATCTACTGGCCGGCTTGATTGCCGTGGCGGTTGCTCCTCATTGCACAGCTGCGGACTTGCCTCGAGCGGTCGCCAAGATTTTCGAAGATCACTGTCTGCGCTGCCACAAACCGGGCAACACCAAGGGCGATGTGGAACTGGGCGCGTGGGATGCGCTGAAGGAGCAGCAAGTTATCGTCCCCGGTGAGCCCGAGCACAGCGGCCTCGTCGAAGCGATTACCGGCAGCGATGGCGAGCCGCCGCGCATGCCGAAAGAAGGCGCTCCACTGACCAAGGAACAGGTCGAAGCGGTGCGCCAGTGGATTGAAGATGGCGCCGCGTGGCCAGCCGATCTCGCTTTGCAGGAACGCTCGAAAGCCGACGCGAGCTGGTGGGCGTTCCAGCCGCTGGGCGGTGCTTTGCCCAGCGGATTGAAGACTGCTCCGGCCAGTCCCGTCGACGCATTCATCGAGCACAAGCTCGAGGAGCACGGGCTGCATCTTTCGCCGCCAGCCGATCGGGCGACTTGGCTGCGCCGCGTGAAACTGAACCTGACCGGCTTGCTGCCGACGCCCGAGGAAGTCGACGAGTTTATCGCGGACAAGCGACCCGATGCCCGGCAGCGGCGGGTCGATCGCTACCTGGCATCGCCGGCTTACGGTGAGCAATGGGGCCGTCACTGGCTGGACGTGGTGCGCTTCGGCGAGAGCAACGGTTACGAACGCAACGTGATCATCGACAACTTGTGGCCGTTTCGCGATTACGTGATCGATGGTTGGAACACTGACAAACCATACGACCAACTAGTGATCGAACATTTGGCCGGTGACGCAGCGTACCCCGGCGATCCAGCCCGAGAGATCGGCACCGCGTTTCTCGTCGCCGGACCGTATGACGATGTCGGCAATCAAGATCCCAAGCAGGCCGCGGTCATTCGCGCCAACGCGATCGACGAGATGATCCGCACCACCAGCGAAGCCTTCCTCGGGCTGACCGTCGGTTGCGCGCGGTGCCACAATCACAAGTTCGATCCGGTCCTTCAGCAAGATTACTACGCGATGTACGCCACCTTCGCCGGCACCAAACACGGTAGCCGCGTGCTGGCGAGCCCCGAGCAGTTGGCCG
>JBQCEI010001095.1:0-4658 GCA_051960375.1 Aureliella sp.
GGGCATCTTGGGCGCCTCGATCGCATCGAGGCTTTGATTCATGATCGAGTACCCCATCGCACCGGGGTCAAATGCAAACGCGGGAACTCCAGCGATGGTCGCTTCGACGCCGGCGTTGGAATTGAACGTCACGACGGCCCAGGCGTTCTTGAGATCGTCGATCAGGTCGGCGCTGGTCGATATTTGCACGCCAGTGTCGTCCATCGGCACGACTTGGTTGTGCATCGGGTGAGGACGAAAGATCACCGGTCGGCTGGTGAGGCTCCGCAGTTGCATCGCCGTCTCGCGGCACCAGCCGATATGGTCGGTATGCTGCACCGACGCATCCCACGGAACTTGGCCACACAGCACGATGTGTTCGCCGGTCTTGCGCCACGGCGCAACCTCGACGTCCAGTTGTTTCCAGCGATCGGCCGGCATGCGGCGGTTGCAGAAGTCGGCTCGGCCATTCAGTCCGCCCCAACCGGCCATGTAGTAGCGGTCGCGGTGCACGAAGCCGCGTTCGATCACCAGATGTTTTCCACCCTGCTCGCGGTGCGCATTGAAGACCGCTTCAACGCATTGGCCCCTAGGAGTCCGCTGCTTGCCGACTCCGAAGGTGACCGCGATATCGCACCGCTGGTAGCCTTCCTCGAGTGGAAAGATCTCGTAATCGATCGACCACGCCTGACAACCTTGAGCGACCGCCGCGAGAGCGTCGACATGCATCTCGGGAGTGGCGGGCGAGAAAATGCCGACTAGCATCCGCGGTCTCCGGTCTTGGTGGCCAGTGCGATGATGAACTTGCCTTCGGTCCCCGGCAGCACTTTGGGCTTGGCACCGTTGAGCTGGCAGTGCCACGACTCGACTTGGAAACCGACTCGGTTCAGTTCCGCTTGGAGTTCTTCCGGCGTGAAGTGGCGGAAGTGAAACGGATTGACCGGCTCCTGAAGATGAGGACGCACTTTTTCGTTCGGAGTCGAGACGATCAGCCGCGAACTCCAGGCGGCGAACCGTTCGAGGACTGCCTGGTAGAACGAAATGTGTTCAATGAATTCGAAGCAGACGATTGCGTCGACAGGCGATGGAGGCGTGAACTCGAGCAAGTTCATGCAATGAAAGTCGATGTTCGGCCGGTGCCAATGGGCTTGATACATCGCATGAGCTTCTTCGCTGATCTCGACCGAAGTCACTCGCTCGAAGTGGTCGGCCAGCAGGGCCGAGCCATAGCCGATGCCGCAACCGGCGTCGAGCACGTGCCGGATGCCAGCTTGCTGCTTCAGATGCTGCAGCGCGAATTCGTACCTTGCTAAGTGGTCTTGACGAATCTCTTCCACCGCCGTCGCCATTTGTCGCTCTGCCACGCTAGTCAATCTCCCGCTTCACAAGTGGCGTAAATAATCGGACGCTTAATTGCTTGTTGATTCAATCAGCCGGCAAGTGTCAAGCGTCCCGTCCATGCCGACAACCGGAGGCTAACGCCCGCCGGCCTATGACAAAGCCGGATGCTGTAATTTCATCAACAGACTGCTAAGTCGTGCCTGTGCCCTTCTTCAAGGATCGGAACCAGAGGCTATCGCTCTCCGGCGAAAACTGCTGAAAAATCGATGTCATTTCGGACTGCTCCGCAACTGTTTTTAGTCCCGGTAGGGACGACAGCCCCATGCCGGCGGCGCGAGCCGCCGGTTGCAATGGCAGCGAACTTGTCATCAAGTCCCGGAGGGACGACAGCCTTTTTCGCGAAACGTTTTTCGTGCTCCCACTGTCGTCCCTTCGGGACTTACTTTGACTTTGCGAATCCGATCCGGCGGCTTGCGCCGCCGGCATTGGGGCCGCCGTCCCTGTCGGGACTTAAAACCAATTACCGCACATGAACGTCAAAACTCATCGCTGCCAACCGCGGGCTACCGTCCGGCGGCTGATTGCTAACGTGCTAATCAGGCGGCTTTCACCGCGGCGGCTTGCCCTTTGACCGCCGTGGCCATGAGATGGCAGCCATCGCTGGCACCTGGCGGCAGCTTGCGTCGACGCATTTGCTTTTCGGTAAAGCCTTCGGTCCAGATGCGGATCTGCTCGAAGCCCGCGCGCTCGAGCACAAAGCGCAGCACGTGTTCGTCGTAACCGGACTTGTGCGCATCCCAGTAGGTCGGGTTGTAATCGGGGCTCGCCGGATTGCATTCGCGCTGCCAGCCGAACAGGCCGGCCAATCCCCAGCGCGCATCGGAGAATCGATTCTCCAGCGCCTCGTCGCTCCAGCTGGCTCGCAGCCACTGATCGATGGCAAAGCGAATGTTGGGCACTTCGATCCGCAGCATGCCATCATCTGCAAGCGCAGCGTGCCAATCGGCGAGCGTGAGCTGCACTTCATCCCAGGCCAAGTGTTCGAGCATGTGCCGCGTGTAGATCTCGGACAAGCCAGTGCAGTAGCGCGAGATCTCCCAAGCGCGACACGCCAGAGCCACGTGTTCCAGAGGCCGCAAGTCGCAGCCGACATAGCCGTCCAGTTGATCCTCGCCGCAGCCCACATAGAGCTTCGCTCCGCTGGCGATCGGCCGCCGCAGTCCCGAAGCCACTTTCGGCTCGACGCGGTAACCGAGCCAATCTCCCGCCGCGACCAAGCCGCGGCCCAGCCAGCTTTTGAGAGCAGGTTTGATAGCGTTGCTTCCCACGAAGCCATCTCCTCGGACCGGCAGCAGCAAGGTCGGTGATTCATTCGCCGTTTTCAGTCGGAACCGGACGCCAACGCGCGACGGTTGATAGACCTATAAACGCTGCTCTATAGAACTAAATAGGCCTATATAGGAAAAACATGGCGGTGGCGTCGAGAGGAAAAAACTCGCTGCCCAAAGCATAAGACGACACGAAGAGGAGCCGCCCAGAGAGAACGCCCGCGGTCGATGCCAATGAGGGGGCGCGGCAAGCTTGTTGCGCACTGTAGGCCGTTAAGAGCGGCTTGGAGGGCCCGCCGTCAGTAGCCCAGGGCGGAAGCCCCGCGAATGCGAGAGCGCAAGAAATGTCCGCCCCGGAGGGGCCGGCGTGGCGCCGCTGCACCGCCTACGCCGGCCCCTCCGGGGCGGAAATGGTCATGGGCCTGCTTCGTCCCCGGGGCTTCCGCCCCGGGCTACTGACGACGGCCCCTCCGGGGCGAACTGAGCCGCTGAGCTTTTGCCATGCGCAACGGGACTTCGTCATAGCTAACCAAACCATCACGTAGTTTTTATTAGGCCAGCGGTAGCCCCCGGTTGGCCGAAAGAAACCGGACGCTACCGCGTGCCGGCTGATTTTTTACAACAGGCCGCTAAGGCCAGTGGCACACCCAAATGAATAAACCTGCAGATACTTCAGACGCTCGCTCAGAGCTTTTCTACACCTTGGCCCGGCGTAGCTTCCTGGGGGACGTTTCGCGCGGCATCGGGGGAATCGCGCTCGGCAGCATGCTGCATCGCGAAGCGCTCCGAGCGGCGGAAGCGTCGCATGAGCTGGGGCTTCGAGGACTGCCGCATTTCGCCCCCCGCGCTAAAAGAGTCGTCTGTCTGTTCCAAAGCGGAGGCATGTCGCATGTCGACTTGTTCGACGACAAGCCGATGTTGCATCAGCATGCCGGCAAAGAACTGCCCGCCAGCATCAAAGGTACGCAGCGTTTGACGGGCATGACCAGCGGACAGAAAGCGTATCCGGTCGTGCCGCCACTGAAGGCCGGAAAACGCTGTGGTTCGGGAGGCACCTGGATTAGCGACCTACTGCCGCATACGCAAACGATCGCCGACGACATCTGCATCATCAAGACGCTCAACACCGAGGCCATCAATCACGACCCGGGCATCACTTACATGAACACCGGCAACCAACAGCCGGGTTACGCCAGCATGGGCGCGTGGGTGAGCTACGGGCTTGGAACTGAGAACGAGAATTTACCCGCCTTCATCACAATGGTTTCTCAAGGCACGGGAAAGAACCCGGGGCAACCGATTTTTTCGCGCTTGTGGGGAAGCGGATTTTTGCCGTCGTCGCATCAAGGGGTGGGCTTGCGGCCAGGTCGCAACCCGGTTTTGTATCTCGATAATCCGCCCGGTGTCGATCGCGATCAGCGCCGCGCGCTGCTAGACGACCTTGCCAAGCTCAATCAGATGCGCGCCGACGAGGTCGGCGATCCGGAGAGCATCACGCGCATCAAGAGCTACGAAATGGCTTACCGCATGCAAACCTCGGTGCCTGATCTGAGCGACATCAGCAATGAATCGGCCGAGACGCTCGAGGCCTATGGTCCCGACGTGCACAAACCGGGCAGCTACGCGGCCAATTGCTTGCTCGCCCGCCGTTTGCTCGAACGCGATGTTCGCTTTGTCCAACTGTTTCACCGCGGTTGGGACCAACACATCGCCATGACTCGCCAATTGCCCAACCAGTGCCAGGATACCGACCAACCGACCGCCGCACTGGTGAAGGATCTCAAGCAGCGCGGCTTGCTCAAAGACACGCTGGTGATCTTCGCGACCGAATTCGGGCGGACCGTCTTTAGCCAAGGCAAACTCGGCGACCCGGGCATGGGGCGCGATCATCACGGTCGTTGCTTTGCGGTGTGGTTGGCTGGCGGCGGCGTTCGGCCGGGCATCGAGTACGGCGCGACCGACGACTTCTGCTACAACATCGCCGAAAATCCGGTCCACATTCGCGATTTG
>JBQCEI010001096.1:0-4942 GCA_051960375.1 Aureliella sp.
ACGACAGCCTTTCTGGCGACACGTTTTTCGCGCTCCCTCTGTCGTCCCTTGGGGATTTATCGATCACTGCGCCGACTGGATCCGGCGGCTCGCGCCGCCGGCATCAGGCTGCCGTCCCTGTCGGGACTAAAACCAATCCCCAATCTAGCAGTGTCCCAGCCCGCGGGGGCTGGGCTAAGGGATTGCGGGCCTTTGGCCCTAAAGGCATTCACTGCTACGCTATGCCGCCCGGCGACCGTTACCCCGATGCCTGCTCGAGCCCCTCAAGCACGCCTTGAAAATACTGCAGCTCGCGAGCGATGCCATGCGCCAGGTCGGGCGTTTGCAGTTCGGCGGGTAACACGCTCCAGGCATACGTCTCGACTTCGTAGTGGCCGGTAAACCACGGACGCTCGGCGACCCGGGCATCGCGCCTGGCATGGATGTAGCATGCCGCTTCGGCGATGTCGCTTCGCGTGGCTTTAAGCCCGCCAAAGCGATCGACGTAAATCGGCACGTGGAAGTGAATGCGCCATGGCTCGGTGGGCCAGCGCGAGACGGCCGGACGCGCCGCAGCCCCGTTGCCGGTCGACGCTGTACTGGTTGCTTCGGGGAGCCACTGACGCAGAGCGATCGGCAGGTCGTCGACCAGCTCGCACAGGCCGGGCGATGCGCCGGCTCGCGTCGTCTGATGCAGATAGCGAGGCTCGCTGAAGGTCAGCAATTGTTGCAGCGTCGCAGATTGTCGATCGAGGTCACCAACCAGTTCATGCCAAGGCACTTCCACGGCCGAAGATACTTGCAGCTTGCCCACGCGAATGCCGTTGTCGACGTACGCTTGCAGCACGTCGACTTGCCGTTCGAACATGACCGCGCTGTGGCAAATATCGTGGCACACGGTGATGTGCCGCCTCTCGGTTCGCGCGCTCGCGCCTTGGAAAACGTGCTGCTCCAGGAACTGGATCATGTCGGTGGCCGTATCGAGGACGCAGCCCGGCTCGGGTTCAATCGCCAAGACGATTTCGCGTCCGGTGCGCTGGGCGAGCTTGGCAAGGTGTTTAGCGACCCGTCGCAGTTGAGCGCCGGCTTGCGCATAGTCGCCCTCGCGCCATGGCCGATGAGGCCAGCCCAGTGGAACGGTCGATATCGAACCGCCTTCCCCTTCAGGCAACAGGCCCGCCAGGATGTCGGCCAGCAAGCACGTATAGTCGACGCGCGCGCCGTCGAGCCAGTTCGGTTCATACACCGCGTGCTTGACGACCGCTTGATGGAAATCGCCTTGCGGGAATCCGTTGAACGTGTAAGGCCGCAGCGATCGCTCTCGGAGCCATTCGCCAAACCGGGCCACGTCGTTCTCAGCGGCCAGTTGTCGTGCGGCGCGCTCGGCCAGCCATAAACCAATCGGCAAATTGCCCTGCGGCGCGACCAGCTCGCGCACCGCCATCGATACGCGCTCGAGATTCGCCTGCGCTTCGGCGAGCGTTATGCCGGCGTGTACGTTGGTGCAATATCCGAAAGGAAAATGGTTCATAGGCTTCAGGCTTCAGGGATCAGGCTTCAGGAGTGGACTAATAAAAACGGCGGGATGGCTTGTAGCCCGACGCGTAAGCGAGGGACGAACCTGCCACAGAGCCCGGCAAACCTCCATTCGTCTGCCAAGGCTGAGCATTTCTCCGCTCCGCCCCCTCACCCCCCGGCCCCCTCTCCCCGAAGCGGGGCGAGGGGGAGAACAAGAAAAGAGTTGCGTTCACCCTATACCATTCTGCTTAGATGAGAGATCCGGAGTCAGGCTTCGCCTTAAGTCTTCATTCTTCTCTGAAGCCTGAAGCCTGAAGCCTGAAGCCTGAAGCCTGAAGCCTGAAGCCTGAAGCCTGAAGCCTGTCTCATTGCTCGCGCGAGCCGCGCCAATTCTAATGAGTTGGCCCTTGGGGGCAAACGCGTTGACGCATGCTTTTAACATTTCTGCGAAGGGTGCCATAGTGATGGCCGAATTTTCCTTGCCGCTGAATCTTCGATGCTGGGTACGAACCATTATCGGAATCGCTGCGGCGCTGACTAGCTCTGGGCAGGCTCTTGCACAGAGCGTCACCAACGGCAAGTACGGTCAGGAAGATAAGTTTCGGCAGCTGGAAGAGACGCTGCCTACTCCTTCTGTCTTTCGCAGCGCCACCGGAGAACCGGGGCCCGACTACTGGCAGCAGCGAGTCGATTATGTGATCGATGTCAAGCTGGACGAACGCGAGCACTCGATCTCCGGCAAAGAACAAGTCACTTACCATAATCATTCACCCAGTTCGCTGCGCTATCTGTGGCTGCAGCTGGACGCCAATATCTTCAGCCCCGACTCGGATGCCTCCCGCGTCCGCTCCTTCGAAATTGGCAACCAGCTTTCGCTCGACCGACTGCATGCGTTGCTCGCCCGCGAACACTTTGATGGCGGTGTGAAGATTGATGAAGTCAGCGATGCGCGCGGTCAGACACTTCCCTCGACGATCGTCAAGACGATGATGCGCGTCGATCTGCCGGCGCCGCTGGAGCCCGGTCAGTCGCTGCAGTTCCATGTCGCCTGGCATTACAAGATCAACGACTCGAAGTTGCTGCCGGGAAGAACGGGCTACGAGTATTTCGAAAAGGATGATAACTGCATCTATGAGATCGCTCAGTGGTATCCGCGGCTGGCCGCTTTTTGCGACGTGACCGGCTGGCAACATAAACAGTATCTCGGTCAGGGCGAGTTTGCGCTCGAGCTGGGCGATTACCTGGTCAAGATCACGGCGCCGGCCGATCACATCGTCGCGGCCACCGGCGAGCTGCAAAACGCGGGCGAAGTGTTAACTGAACAGCAGCAAACGCGTTTGGACGAAGCTCGCCGCAGTCGCTCGCCGCGATTCATCGTGACGCCCGAAGAGGCTCTCGAGAACCAGAAGGAAAAATCAGACGGCTTCAAGACCTGGGTCTATCACGCCAAGAACGTAAGAGACTTCGCCTTCGCCAGCAGCCGTAAATTCATTTGGGACGCGCAAGGTCACAAGGTCGAAGGCCAGCCGGTCATGGCGATGTCGTACTATCCCAACGAAGCCGAACCGTTGTGGAGCAAGTATTCGACGCACGCAATCATTCATACGCTGAACGTCTACAGCCGTTATACGTTTGGCTATCCGTATCCGACTGCCATCAGCGTCAACGGGCCGGTCTTCGGTATGGAGTACCCGATGATCTGTTTCAACGGACCGCGGCCCGATCCCGATGGGACGTATTCGGATCAAACCAAGTACGCGCTCATCTCGGTGATCATTCACGAAGTGGGACACAATTACTTTCCGATGATCGTCAACAGCGACGAGCGGCAGTGGACGTGGATGGATGAAGGAATCAATACTTTCCTGCAATACCTGGCTGAGCAGGAATGGGAAAGCGGCTATCCATCGCGGCGCGGCGAACCGGCTGATATCGTCGGCTACATGCTGAGCACCACGCAAGTGCCTGTCATGACCAACAGCGAATCGATTCTGCAGTTCGGCAACAACGCTTATGGCAAGCCCGCTACGGCGCTGAACATTCTCCGTGAGACGATTTTGGGGCGGGAGCTGTTCGATTATGCGTTCCGCGAATACGCTCGCCGCTGGCGGTTCAAGCGACCGATGCCGGCCGATTTCTTTCGCACGATGGAAGACGCTTCAGGTGTCGACCTCGATTGGTTCTGGCGAGGCTGGTTCTATTCGACCGACCACTGCGATATCGGAATCGAGAAGGTTCGCTGGCTCATTCCCGACAAAGGAGATCCCGAGGAATCGGCGGCTCGCAAGCGGCAAGCCAAGCAGAGTGCCACGCCGAGCCGCTCGGCCAGCCGCAATGCCGACCAGCCAAAGCGGGTCGACGAATATCCGGAGCTGAAAGACTTCTACAACGTATATGATGCCGACCAGATAACTCCGGAAATGCGCGAAGCCTACGAGCGTTTCCTCAAGCAGCTCAATCCCGCCGAGCAAAAGCTGCTTGAGAGCAAACACAATTTCTACCTGGTCTCCTTCCGCAATCACGGCGGCTTGGTAATGCCGATCATCTTGCGACTGGATTACACCGACGGCTCGCACGAGCTCGTTACCTTGCCGGCCGAAATATGGCGGAGCAACTCCGAGGAATGCTCCAAAGGTTTCGTCTCGGAGAAGGAGCTTAAGTCGATCGAACTCGATCCGTACCGAGAAACTGCAGATACCAACCGCGACAACAACTATTTTCCGCCCAAGTTCGAACCGAGCCGGTTCAAGCTTTACAAACAGCGCGACGCTCAGCAACCCAACCCCATGCGGACGCAGCGCCAGCGCGAAGAGCGCGAAAAGAAAGAACGCAAAGCCAAGGAAGATCAGCAGTCTGAATCGAAGCAGAAGGAACCGCAGCAGAAAGACTCCAAGCAGCAAGAACCCAAGCCTGTGGACGCAAAGCAAGCAGCCGAGAAGGCTGGAGCTGGTCAGCCAGCGGACAGTCAGGATGCTGATCGTTCCGAGAGATGAATGTCGATGGAGCTAGACGCGTGAGTTTTGAAGTTGTGCATTTCTCGGTGTGGCACTGGCTATGCCAGTGTTTTCTGCTTCGAAGTTTGACGCGCTAGAAGACCAGCAAGCGTTCCAATGCCAATCCAACGTCCCCGGAAGACTTTTACAACAAAGTCCATCATCGGAGAGCGGTCGGGCCAGTGCTACACAAAAAAGCTGCAGCCAAGTCTTGTTGCGCATCATAAAAACGCAGCAGCTGAAAACGTCCCGGAAGGGCCGGCGTCAGTAGGCCGGGGCGGAAGCCCCGGTGACAAACGACGCGCATGGCTATTTCCGCCTTGGAGGGGCCGGCGTAAGCGCTGCAACAGAGCTACGCCGGCCCCTCCGGGGCGAACAATCATCGCTCTGTCGCTTTCCCGGGGCTGCCGCCCCGGGCTGCTGACGGCGGGCCCTCCGGGCCGCTATATAAC
>JBQCEI010001097.1:0-7494 GCA_051960375.1 Aureliella sp.
GCCGTCGCGGTCGACGACCGGCGAGCCTGAATTGCCGCCGATGATGTCGGCAGTCGATACGAAGTTCAGTGGCGTCGAACCGTCGAGATCGTCCTTGGCTTTCTTCCAGCTCTCGGGCAGAATCCACGGATCTTTGGCGCCGTGTTTTTTCTCGTGCTCAAACGCGCCTGCCATGGTCGTATGCGCTGGCACTTTCTCGCCGTCCTCCTCGTAGCCCTTCACGACGCCAAAGGCCAGTCGCAGCGTGAAAGTTGCATCGGGATAAGTCGACTCTCCTTCGATGGCGAATTTGACCTCGGTGATCTTGGCGTAAGCCTGACGCTCGAGTTCGTCCAGTTCATCGTTGCGTAGACGCAAGCGACGGAACTCCGGTTCCATCAATACCGCCAGCTGGATCAGCGGATCTTTGCTCTGAGCGATCGCTTCCTTGCCACCCTTGGCGAGTTTCTTGCGCTCGTCGACGTCGAACAACTTGGTGCCGCTGATCAGTTCGGCGGCCCGGTCACGTGGCGACTTGCCGGCCAGGACTTCGCGGACCAGCGGTGCATCGCCGCCGCGCTCTTCGGCAAAACGTCCGAGCTCGTCGGCTAACTGCGTGCGCTCCAGGTCTTCGTACAGCGGAGCAGGGGAGAAGAGGGCTTGTTCGAGTGAGCCGCGATTCGACTCGCGGAACTCGCGCAGCCGATCCTTGCTGTCCTTGGCATCTTCGATGCTCATCAGCACCAGCGTTTCGGCGATGTTGTAGAGATGGCTGCGGAAAGAGCCTTCTTGCCCGATCAGCTCGCGGCGGTCCTTTTGAACTTGCGAGATGGTAACCCACGCTTCCATGGCTCCCTTCAGCTTCGACTCTTGCTTGACAGCCGCCGCCTGCATTTGGGCCTCCGAATCGCGCTTGTCATGGAAGAAGCCCGGGTCTTGCAGACCGGCGAGCATCCCCATGTAGGCTTTGCGCGAATTCTGGATGCCGAACAGATCATCTTGACCACGCCGCTTTTGCTCAGGGCCCTCGAGACCGTACTGCTGCAGCAAGTTCTCCTTGCGGCGCAGCAGATCGAGCGTCTTGGGCAAGCGATAATCGCGCTGATAAGCCAGCGCGTCGGCGGTCAGAATGCGCCGCGTGCGGCCGGGGTTGCCTGCAACGAAGATCAAGTCCCCGTCGTCAGCTCCGTCGGGATTGACCGCTAGAAAATTGTCGATCTTAGCGGGCTTGCCATCTTCATAGACGCGGAAGATCGTCACGTCGAGGTCGTACCGCGGATATTCGAAATTGTCCGCGTCGCCGCCGAAGAATGCAGCTCCCGCCTCGGGCGCCCATACCAAGCGGACATCGGTGTACTGCTTGTAGCGATACAGATGATAGCGAGCGCCACCGTAGAGCGTGATCACGTCGCTGCGCAGACCGGTCTTGCTCTTGGACGCTTGTTCGATCTCGGCCATCGCCGCCTGGCGAGCCTTCGAAGCTTCGGCCGCCGACATGCTCTCCTTGATCGCTGCGTTGACTTTATCGGTCACGTCCTCGATCGATACCAGTTGGTTGAGTTCGAGGTCCGGCGCCTTGAGCTCTTTGTCCTGACTGTCGGCGTAGTAGCCTTGGGCGTGGATGTTGCGCTCGGGGGTCGATAGTTTATAGAGCGTGTCGGCCGCCACATGGTGATTGGTCAACACCAAGCCATTGCTCGAGATAAACGAAGCCGAACCACCGACGTTGAATCGCACGCACGAGAGCATCAAGTGGTCAGCCCACTTTTGCGTCGGTTTGAAATCGTATTTTTCGGCTAACTGCTTCTTGGGCAGCGCATTGAACAGCCACATCCCTTCATCGGCTGACAGATGGTTCATTCCCATCAATCCCCACACAGCGCATGCTACAGCGATCAAGCGTCTCATCGCATCTCCTTCGGTTGAAAACACTGGACCAATCTCGGTGCCTAAACACCATCGAGTAATTCTTGTAACCCGACGCGTAAGCGAGGGACGAACCCGCCACAAAGCCCGACAAACCGCAGTTGGTCTGCTATGGCTGAACACCTCTCCGCTCCGGCCCCTCACCCCCCGGCTCCCTCTCCCCGAAGCGGGGCGAGGGGGAGACAATAAAAGAGCAGCGCTCACGCGTTAAACTCTTCTATCCCCTCGCCCCGCTTCGGGGAGAGGGGCCTGGGGGGAGGGGTCTTCAGAAGCATGGTGTGTCGGGTTTGTAGCGGAGAGCGTCCCAAGCTACTGCATGCCGCCGCTAACGAATGGTTCCTGGCGACGTGCCCGGCGGAAAACGATTATACTCTTTTCGCCGTAGGCTACGCGTCCGTTCCAGGGGTTCGGCGGGAGGTGCTCTCATGCGTTTGATCCGGTCAATTGGCGTCGGACACACAGCGGCCGGCGCGTTCGGTATTCTCCAGGCAGCGAGATCGCTGTCGGTTCTTTGGGTGTTCATCGTGTTACCAGCATCGATCGCATCGGCACAGCAGCGCAGCGGCGTCATCGGCGGTTACGACCGATCGCCCGGTCCGCCTCATCAAACGCGCAGCGTGACCTACGCTCAGCACGGCATGGCCGCCACCAGCGATCTGCGGGCGACGCAGGCCGCCGTCGATATCCTGCGCGAAGGTGGCTCGGCAGTCGATGCGGCGATCGCAGCCAACTGCGTGCTGGGAGTCGTCGAACCGATGAGCTGCGGCATCGGCGGCGATTTGTTTTCGATCGTCTGGGATGCGGAGAAGCAAGAACTCGCTGGGCTGAACGCTAGCGGTCGAGCGCCCCAAGCCGCGACGCTGGCCGAGTTCCAAAAACGCAAGCTCGACCAAGTGCCGACCTATGGCCCGCTTTCGTGGTCGGTGCCGGGCTGCGTCGCAGGCTGGCACGACTTGCATGCTCGCTACGGTCGCTTGCCTTGGAAGCGGCTGTTCCAACCGGCGATCGAGCTAGCCGAAAACGGTTTCCCGGTCGCGTCGGTGATCGCCAGCTACTGGCACGCCGCTGAATCGCACTTGCGCGACACTCCCGAGGCGAGCGCTACGTTCTTGATCGACGGCCAGCGGGCGCCGGTCGAAGGGGAGCTCATGCGCAATCCGCGCCTGGCCGCGACTCTGCGGCGCATCGCCGATCTGGGCGCTCAGGAGTTTTATCAAGGCGCAATCGCCGACCAGATCGATCGCTACAGCCGAGCTCAGGAAGGTGGCCTGCTTCGCAAGTCCGACTTGGCGGCGCACAAGAACCAGTGGGTCCAACCGGTCTCGACCAACTACCGAGGCTACGACGTCTGGGAACTACCGCCCAACGGCCAAGGCATCTCAGTTTTGCAGATGCTGAACTTGCTCGAGCCGCATGACTTGAGGCATTCCGGTTGGGGTTCGCCGGCGACGACGCACTTGTTTATCGAGGCCAAGAAGCTGGCCTTCGCCGATCGCGCCCGGTTCTACTGCGATATGGCGATGAGCGACGTGCCGCTGAAGTGGTTGGTCTCAAAAGAGTACGCGGCCGAACGCGCCAAGTTGTTCAACCCCGAGCGAGCGCTAGCAAATGTTCCCGCCGGCGATCCGCGGCTGAAGCACAGCGATACGATCTATTTGTGTGTCGTCGATGAGCAGCGCAATTGTTGCTCGCTGATCCAAAGCAATTTTCATGGCTTCGGCAGCCAGCTCGTGCCGGGCGAGCTCGGCTTTGCTTTACAGAATCGCGGAGCGCTGTTTGCGCTCGAGGCCGATCATCCCAACTGCATCGCTCCGGGCAAGCGGCCGTTTCACACGATCATCCCCGCGATGGTAACTCGCAACAATCGCCCCGAATTCGTCTTCGGCGTGATGGGTGGCGACATGCAACCGCAGGGGCATGTGCAGGTGCTGATGAACTGGATCGACTTCGGCATGAACATTCAAATGGCGGGCGATGCGGCTCGCGTCCGCCACGAAGGCAGCGCCACGCCCACCGGCTTGCCCGAAGATCCCCCAGGAGGCATCGTCTTCGTCGAGTCGGGCATACCGGCCGCTACGGTCGAAGCCCTCGAAGCGATGGGCCACACGGTGAAGACCGGCGGCAGCATGGGCGGTTACCAAGGCATCCTTATCGATTGGGACAAAGGCGTCCTGCACGGCGCCACCGAATCGCGCAAAGACGGCGCGGCGCTCGGGTATTGAGAGTTTGACGCACAGCATCCTCCGCGCTCTCCGCGCCTCCGCGGTAAAAAAACAGCACGGGCACAACGGGAATCAATCAATGCGCAACGCATACTCGAAATATGGCCAAGTCGTCGCGATAGTCAGTCTTTGCTTGATGGCACAAGCTACCCAGGCCCAGCCAGCAAAACCTCTCCCCCAAGCCCACGCTCATAACGATTACCTGCACGAGCGGCCTTTGCTTGATGCGCTCGACCACGGTTTCTGCAGCGTCGAAGCCGACATCTATCTGGTCGATGGCCAGTTGCTCGTCGCCCACGATCGCAAAGAAGTAAGTCCCGAACGCACTTTGCAAAAGCTCTACCTCGAACCGCTCAAGAAACGCGTCGCCGACAATGGCGGCCGCGTTTATCGCGATGGTCCCCGCTTCGGGCTGCTGATCGATATCAAGTCCGAAGCCGAGCCGACCTATCGCGCTTTGCATGAAGTGCTCGCGCAGTATGCCGACATGCTCACGACGGTCGACGCGGGCCAAGTGAAGCCCGGCGCGGTCGACGTCGTCATCAGTGGTAATCGACCGCAGAGCACTATCGCTGCGCAGAGCCGTCGCTACTGCGGCATTGATGGACGCGTCAGCGATCTGGGCACCGACAAGCCGGCTGATCTGATGCCAATGATCAGTGACAACTGGAATTCGCAGTTTCGCTGGCGCGGCGATGGGCCGGTACCGGAGAACGAACGCAAACATCTGCGCGAGATCGTCGAGCGAGCGCATGCCAAGGGACGTCGCGTCCGCTTCTGGGCGACGCCTGAAACGCAATCGGTCTGGCAACTGCTGGCCGACGAGCAGGTCGACCTGATCAACACGGACGATCTGGCGGGACTGCAGGCATTCTTGACCACCCGGTAGGCAGATATTCTTGTCTTAACTTGGTGTCTTTGTGTCTTGGTGGTTAATCCCTGTTCGGAACAGCCGGAAGAGTCACCACCAAGACACGAAGACACCAAGAAGAAAAGAGGGCACCTGCCTGCGCATTCCGCTATTACAATTTGTGATTGCTCACCACAGCTATTCCCCTCCGTTGATCTGATCTCCATCATCCCACCACCCTTGGAGAATTGTGTTTATGCCATCTGCGATGGTTTCGATCCGCTCCTTCTTAGCCACCGTGCCGCTCTGTATCGGACTATCCCTGCCCGCGATCGCCGGCGACGAAGCCTACAAGCCGGGGCCGGACGCTGAGCGTCAGGCCGATGTGCCGCAGGGCAAAGTCACCGAACACGTCTGGAAAAGCCAGATATTTCCCGACACGGTGCGGCGCTACTACGTCTATGTGCCGGCTCAGTACGATGGCAAGCAGTCGGCAGCCGTCATGGTGTTTCAAGACGGCCACGCTTACGTCGATCCCAAAGGGCAGTTCCGTGCGCCCATCGTCATGGACAACCTGATCCATCGCGGCGAGATGCCGGTGACGATCGGCATCTTCATCGATCCAGGGCATAAAGGGGAGCTGCCCAAGAAGCCGGGCTGGCAGCCGACGCCGCGCAATCGCAGCTTCGAATACGATACGCTCTCCGATCAGTACGCTCGCTTTCTACTCGAAGAGATCCTGCCGGAGGTCGGCAAAGAGTACAAACTGACCAAGAACGCCGATGCGCGAGCCATCTGCGGCATTAGCTCGGGCGGCATCTGCGCGTTTACCGTAGCTTGGGAACGCCCCGACGAGTTCCGCAAAGTCATCAGCCACGTCGGCAGCTTCGTCAACATTCGGGGCGGCCACAACTACGAAGCAAACATTCGCAAGACTCCGGCCAAGCCGCTGCGCGTGTTTCTGCAAGATGGCAGCGGCGATCTCGACAACGAGCACGGCAACTGGCCACTGGCCAATCAGCAAATGGCCGCTGCCCTGAAGTTCAAAAAATACGATTACCGGTTCGAATATGGCGAAGGGGCTCACAGCGGCGCTCATGGCGGCGCGATCCTTCCCGATACGCTTCGCTGGATCTGGCGCGATTGGAAGGAGTTGCAGTTATGAGCCGAACGTTTCGTCGTTTCACCGGTCTGCTGAGCCTATCAGCCGCGCTCTGCATGGGACTGGCCGGCGCCCAGGCGCAGCGTCCCGAAGATCAACCCGATGGTCCGGCGCTCGAGCCCAAGGCAGCAGCCAAGAGCTTCACCGTTCCCAAGGGACTCGAGTGGACGCAGTTGCTCGCTGAGCCGACGCTGCGCCAGCCGCTCTTCGCCACATTCGATCTGCGCGGGCGATTGTGGGTCGTGCAGTATTTGCAGTATCCCGAACCGGCGGGCATCAAAGCCCTCAGCCGCGATAACTTCTGGCGCATCGTCTACGATCGCCTCCCCAAGCCGCCCGGCCAAGATACTCCCGGCGCCGATCGCATCACGATCTTCGACGACAAAGATGGCGATGGTCGCTATTCAGAACTCGGCGATTTCGTCAACGGTTTGAACATCGCCACCAGCGTGTTGCCGACCGCGGACGGCGCATGGGTTCTTCAGCCTCCTTATCTCTTGTTCTATCGCGACGCCGATGGAGATTTGAAAGCCGATGGTCCACCCGAGGTGCACCTCGAGGGCTTCGGGCTCGAAGACACGCACTCGGTCGTCAACAGTCTGTGCCTCGGCCCCGACGGCTGGCTCTACGCAGCTCAAGGCAGCACGGTCACCGCAGCCGTGCGTCGTTACGGTTCGAGCGAACCGCCGCAAAAGAGCCTCGGGCAATTGATCTGGCGCTATCATCCGCAGCGCCACATCTATGAAATCTTCGCTGAAGGGGGCGGCAACGCGTTCGGCGTGGCTTTCGATGATGCGGGCCGCGTTTACTCGGGGCACAACGGCGGCGACACGCGCGGTTTTCATTACGTGCAAGGTGGCTACTACCGCAAAGGTTTTACTAAGCACGGCAGCCTGTCCAATCCGTATGCGCTCGGCTATCTCATGCCGATGGTGCATGATCCGATCCAGCGGTTTACGCACACGATGCTGATGACCGATGGCACGGCGCTGGAGAAAGCGATGCCCGACAGCATGCTGTGCGTCGATCCGCTGCACGGCACGCTGGTGCATACCAAGCTGATCCCCGACGGCAGCACCTTCCGCACCGAAGATGTCGAGGTCGCGGTCAAGAGCACCGACAAGTGGTTCCGGCCGGTCGCGATCGCCGACGGACCGGACGGAGCGGCGTATGTCAGCGACTGGTATGACAGCCAGGTCGCTCACCTCTATGCTCACGTCGGCAAGCTCGACAAAGATCACGGCCGGCTCTATCGCCTGGCGCCGAGCGACGCGCCGGTCGCTTCGGCCGCATGGGATGGAAAACTCGCCACGGCGACCGACGAAGCATCGGTGCATGCGCTGGTCGCGAAACTG
>JBQCEI010001098.1:0-3085 GCA_051960375.1 Aureliella sp.
GCAAGTTGATCCGCCTCAGCGAGCGGCATCGGACTGTAATCGACAAGACCACGTCGGCCCGGATGGGTGTTGGGCTGAAGTGCTCGCCACTGATAGTTGGACGGCTGAAATACATCCGGCAGTTCCCACAGCTCGCGGGGCACCTGCGCTCGCTCCGCCTCGGAAATGGTGTCGGTCAAATCAACCCATGGGTCACGCGCCCGAATCGCGGTCATCCACACCGGAAGCGGCCAGCTCGCATCGAGTTTCAGCTTTTCATTTGGCACGTTCAGATCGAGCACGAATTGAGCCAGCTTGCGGAAGCGCTCCGAGAGTCCTTCCGCCGAATCGTTGGCCATTTGCCAAGCCGCCTCGCGCGAATCGTAGGCAACGCGCAGCAGGCTCCGGACCAAGTCCTCTTCCAGGAAGTCGACCTGCTGGCGATCGACATATCGCAGGCGCTGGACCCAAACCCGCGGATCGATCCAGCCGCCTTGATGCGTCGGCGTAGAAAGCAAGGAATAGGCTGTGCCAGCCCTCACTCTGCCGAAAACCTTGCGCAAGAAATCTCCTGTCGGATAACGCTCCGGGATAAAGGTTTCGTCGTCGTCCTCCGGCTGAACACCCAACCAGGCTGCGATCAAGTCAGAAAAGGCGTTGCCCAAGATGCCTCCGACGATGCCTCGACTGGGACGCTTGAATATGTGGGCGCACGCTCTTGAGCGAAGCGAATCGGTCAAGACATCAAAATGCTCGGGACGCTCGGCATGCAGTCGGCTGATGGCATCGACGATGCGGTCCGGTGTGTCGCCACACTCGCAGTGTTCAACCGCTTGCGATGTCAGTTCTACTAATTCGCTCAGCGATTCGATGGGCCGCAGCGGCTCTCGATTCTCCAGAACGCGAATGTCGGTCATCCGCCACTGAATCGTCAGATCCAGATCGTGATCGTCGGCAGCCCGCAATGCTTCGCCAACGCGAAATCGTTCAGCGACCTGCTTGGGGATGGAAGCCGCGCGCTGCCGCAAATCTTCCAAGTCGAACTCGGACGCAAGCTTTTCATCCGGTTGCGCAGGCGTCGCTACTTCTTCGGCGGACAGCGAATCGATCAGTTGCGATAGCTGCGGTTTGAGTGTCGCTGCCACAGCGTCGCGATGATCGCGAAGTGTCTCTGCGATTGCCTGGTCGGCTGGGCCGATGGCGCGGGCTAGAGCGTCGAGTGCGGCCGCTTGAACGTCTTTGTTGGGATGCGGGAGCGCGACGCATAATCCATTTAGTGCCGCGTCATGCGTTGCTGCTTCAGCGGCCAGGCGTTCCAGCATCTTGATGGCTTTGACCGCATGCGTCTTCGGCTTGTGTTGAAAGATGCTGGCCAGCTCGTGTACGACTTGATCGCCGCTTAGCCGCCCCGCTTTTTCGATCGTCAGCAGTTGATCGAGACCGAACCCCGCCACTGCCGCTTGTTGATCTGACAGCAGCCCGATCCAGTGCGATTGCAGTTCGACGAGTGCATCGACTTTGCAGCCCGCTGCCGGTGCCGCAGCCGCTTTCGCTAAGATGACGCAGCCGTTTCTTTCGTTTTGCTTGAGCGGCTGATGAAGTGCCTCGGCCAGCTTGCGCAAAAACGCTTTGTGGTCGAGCAAGCCTTCTTGGCCCATCCACTGGACCACGGGTACCCAACTATTGGCGTTCGATAGCTGGTGGGGCCATCGGGACAGATCGTACAGCGTTTTCCGCGCGGCCTCTACGTTTCGCAGCACGTGCTCAGTGGCCTCGCGGGCCGTCGTCATTGCCTCGGGCAGTTGTTGAACAAAAGCCTGCTTTAACCATTTCTCGTTGATGTGGTTGACCAGGCCGTGCTGATACAGTCGAGCCCAAAACGCAGCCTCAAGCCCCTGCGTATCGCGATTCCGCCCGGTTGGCGTGACAGCCTCCAGCCAGCGATCAAACCATTCCGGCCGGCGGTCTGCCATGATGCGAGCCGCCTCGGCTTCGTAACCGGGCACGCAGGGAAACTGCTCGCAGAAGTCGAACGTCGCGACGCCATAGCATCCCAGCCAAGCGATATAGAACAGCTCATAATCGTAATTCGAACCTGCCCGCGACATCGGTGCGATGCCGTCGCGCTGCCGCTTGGCTTGGACCTCCGGGCTGTTCTCATCCAAGCTCACTTCAAGCGCTTTCAGCACATGCCGATCCATGTTGAGAGCCAGCAGGAAGACCGCGAGCGGCTTGCGAGCCCCCTGGCGCTCCGATTCATCCCACCCGGCCAGAGCCTTGACGACTGCGGCTGAATCTTTGGCGAGAATCGCTGACTCAAGAGCTTCAATCATTTGTCATGTTCCCGGAAGGTACGTGTTGCAGCAATTGGCGGATGCGTTTTGACGCTCGTTTACGGCAATTGGTTTTAAGTCCCGTAGGGACGTCAGCCCAATGCCGGCGGCGCGAGCCGCCGGTTGAAAGGTCGCACAACTTATCATTGAGTCCCGGAGGGACGACAGCCATTGTGGCGACATGACTTTTGCTTCCGCTGTCGTCCCGTCGGGACTTACTTCGACTGCGCTGATCCAATCCGGCGGCTCGCGCCGCCGGCATTGGGCTGACGTCCCTGCCGGGACTTAAAAGCGATTGCCCGGGCTGGATATTGTCCACAACAACACAACTTCAATGCACAGCGATCGCTCGATCACTCCTCCAGTGGTTTCCAGCCCTCAGTGCGTATGCGTTTCTGCAGATCGGGCTCGGTGACCACTTCTTCCCGGACGACCTTCTGTCGAGGAACGTCGACGCATTGAAGCGCGAAAGTCTTCTTCCGAACATCGGCTGCGATAAGGATCTGGCTACCCAACTTCCAAACGCGGGGCGTTGTCGGCCGGACTCGGTCGTTCAGCGTGCGCGGGCGCGGTGGGATTTCCGGTTCTTTTTCGGAGAACGGCTCAGGCTCGAAAAGCGGTCTTTGAGGTGTCCCGCCCTCGGCCGGCTCGTCGACGATCCACGGCTGCGCATCTTGGCGAATAGGCAAGACAAAGACCAAGCAGCCCGAGGTCCGAACAACCAGGCTGTCGCCGACGCGGCCGAGCCCACGTAGCGGCAAGAGCCAGTCCTT
>JBQCEI010001099.1:0-4270 GCA_051960375.1 Aureliella sp.
GCCAGTGTCTTCCTTTCGAAGTGTGAAGCAGGACGGAGGGCGAATTCTTTAAGCAAGTAAAGTGGAGGGCAGCATTCCTTTAGGCAACCGTTCTCGCATTGGAACCGGTCATCGCTCTTGTCCGCTTTTAACTTCGATAGTGAATACAGTGGCTAAGGCCAGTGGCACACGATCGAGTACACAACCTCTTTACCACTAAACTCATGATGGTGTTCTCTACAGTTCGACCTCGGCGTCGCGATGCGCTTCGTCTGGCTGGTGGGCTTCTTCTCGTTCTTCGTCCGCGGCCTCGTCGCGCGCCGATGCAAGATCGACTTCCGCGCTCTCGCCGGTGAACTGAGTCACTACGGTCCGCGCATCGTAGCCGCGCGACTGCAGCGTCCGCACGACCTGCGACGTATAGCCGTGCGTGACCCAAACATGTTCGGCCTCGGTGGCTTTGATGGCGGCCATCAAGTCTTGCCAGTCGACGTGATCGGACAAGACGAATCCGCGATCGATCGCGCGGCGACGACGGATGCCGCGCACGCGCATCCAGCCCGACGCCAGCCCGGTCGAAACGTCGCCAAACCGCCTCAGCCAAGTCGAGCCGAGCGCTGAAGGAGGAGCGACGATGAGCGCCTGCGACCAATCGAACTTCGGCTGAGCTTCGCTCACGCTGTGCACTGGCGGCAACTTCACACCGCAAGCTCGATAGGCGCGGCACGCGTTGATAATGGCTCCGTGCGCGAAGATCGGACCGATGGAACTATCGACCGAAGCGAGAATGCGTTCGGCTTTGCCGACCGTGTAGCCGAACAGGACGCTAGTCTTGCCGGCGGCCTGATTGTTGCGCCACCACTGGTCGATCTGAGCGAAGACATCGACCGGCGGATCCCAACGATAGATCGGCAAGCCGAAGGTCGACTCGGTTACGAAGGTATGGCAGCGCACCGGTTCAAAGGGCGCGCAAGTGGGATCGTCCTGAAGTTTGTAGTCGCCCGAGACGACGCACACTTCGCCGGCTACTTCGATGCGAACTTGAGCCGCCCCGGTCATGTGGCCGGCCGGATGCAGCGAGACGCGCGCTGCGCCGATCGACTGAACGTCGCCAAAATCGACGAAGCTGATGCGGGCGTCGGGGCCCAATCGCATTTGCAAGATGGCCGCGCCGCTGCGAGCTGCCAGATAGCTCGCCGAGCCGCTGCGAGCGTGGTCGCCGTGAGCGTGCGTGACCACCGCGCGAGGCACCGGCCGCCACGGGTCGACATAGAAGTCGCCCGCTGCGCAGTACAGGCCTTGCGGTGTTTCTTGGAGGATCGGCATGTTGGCAAACGCTTCTCATATACTCGTTCCCAGGCTCCGCCCGGGACCGCGCTGTCTTCGAGGCTCTGCCTCGCAGCACCCGGCAAGGAGGCTGGCGGTTACGGCAAGGCTGGCCTTCGCGGCAGGTTCAAGGAGGCGGAGCCTCCAAGACAGTGCGTTCCCAGGCAGAGCCTGGGAACGAGCGGGGTGGCCGCTTACTCGTCTGCCGGGACGGCTATCCACAGTTGGTCGCCGCGGACTTCGACCGGGTACGTACTGAGCATCTTTCTGCCGGTAAGCAAATTCTTGCCGCTGGTGACATCGTATTGCCAGCCGTGCCACGGGCAGGTGACGCAACTGCCATCGAGCGCACCTTTGGCGATCGGCCCACCCTGATGGGCGCACATCCCGTCGACGGCGTAGTAGCCGGTCGGCGTTTGGAACACTGCGATGACACGGTGCTCAATGAGCACTTCTCGTGCCCCACCCTCGAGCTCGCTGGTCTTGCAAGCCAGAAACCAACGATCGGTATCCGCCATAAACTCTTCTCTGCGTCCCCTGCGTCTGCCTCTGTGTCTCTGCGTTAAAAACTCTTATTTTGAGTCGGCCCTGAGCGACCCACGCACGAGCCGCTCGTCGTTGCGCACAAAGATGCTCTGCTCCGCAAACGCCGGGTGCGTCCAAACGACGCCGCCGCGCTGCGGCAACTGAACTTTCGTCGGGTCGATCACGTGGCAGCGATCGTGGATCTCGAGTCCCTTGGGAGAGACTTGGGCGATCATCAAGTCGCCGCGCTCGTTGAAGAGCCAGAGGCGATCGTCTTGGCGGACCATGTGGACCGTCGCCCAGCGAGCATGTGGCACCGCTGCATCGCTCTCCCAAATCCGCTCGCCGGTCTTGGCATCCAAGCAGCGGAACTGGCCGTAGCTGTCGACGCCGTAGACATAGCCATCCTCGATCATCGGCGTGCCGATCATCGCGTGCAGCGCTTCGGTGTGCTGCTCGTCCTTGCCCACTTTGCGCCACAGCTTTTCAATGGCCAGGCGATCGGGCAAGAGCCGCACCATCAGCGAGCCGTCATAGAACGACGAGACAAAGAGCAGGTCGTCGTCGACGACCGGAGTGGCAATGCCGATCGGCATTCGCGAAGGAGGCATCGGCTCGGACCAATGCACCTTGCCGCTTTGCGGATCGAGTCCCGAGAGGCTGTCGCCGGTCCAGCAGACGAGCACGTCTTGGCCTGCTTGACGAACCACGATCGGCGAAGAGTAGCCCGCGCGTTCATTGAGCGCCCGCCAGGCTTCCTTGCCGCTGGCGCGATCGAAGGCGACGATGCACGCGCCGTCCTTGCCGCCGACTTGCTGGATGACCAAATCGCGATAGACCAGCGGCGAACCGGCGATGCCCCAGATCGGCATGTCGACGTCGTAGTCGCTCGCCAAGTCGTGCTGCCAGAGAACTTTGCCGGTGGCCGCGTCGAGCGCGTGGAAGTGTCCCATCGCGCCGACCGCGTAGGCGACTCCGCGATCGATCGTCACGCTGGCTCGCGGCCCGGCCGTGTAGCTGATCGTGTAGCGAGCCGGGTACTCGTGCACCCACTGTTGCTGGCCGGTCTTCGAGTCCAAGCAGAGCACGCGTTCGGTCTGGTTTTCGACCGTGCCTTGCTTGTCCATGACATACACTTTGCCGCCTGCGACCGTCGGTCCGGCATAGCCCGAGCCGACCGGAACCGACCAGTCCAGCGGCAGCTGCCCGTCGGGAAGGTCGTCGGTGATGCCCTTCGCCTCCCAACGCCCGTCGCGATTCGGCCCGCGCCACTGCGGCCAGTCCTCTGCCAGCAGCGGCGTACTGCCGAAGAAGAACAGCGAAAGAAGCAATGCTGGCTTGGGCCGGAACAAAGGCATAGCGATCACTCTCTGGGTAGAGGGAAAGAGGTCAGAAACCGTCGCGAGCTATTGTAACGCACAGGTTTTCCTTAGTGTCTTGGTGTCTTTGTGGTTCCATCGGCTGCTGCTCGCCATGCAGAAGAGCTCACCACTAAGACACTAAGACACCAAGGAAAAGCTCCCGATGGGGTACTGGCTCGCCCGAAACTGCCTTCAGAGCTAGAATGGGAGATCCCTTGGCCGGATGCCGCCGATTTCCAGTGCGGCCCTCCCCGCTTTTTCTACTTTCCACCCGTGAGGAACACTAAGCCAGCCATGTCCACTGCCAGCGGTTCGCCGCGAACCATGTTTCAGAAGATCTGGGATAATCACGTCGTTTTTGCTGAGCCTGGTAAGCAGGCCATCCTCTATATCGACCTGCATCTGGTTCACGAAGTAACCAGCCCGCAAGCCTTCGAAGGCCTTCGCCTGGCCGGCCGCAAGGTGCGTCGCCCCGAGCGCACGATCGCCACTCCCGACCACAACGTGCCGACCAGCAATCGCGACCAGCCGATCGCCGATCCGATTTCCCGCCAGCAAGTGGACACGCTGCGCCAGAACTGCAAAGAGTTCGGAATCCGGCTCTACGATCTGAACGACGTCAACCAAGGGATCGTGCACATCATCGGCCCTGAGCTCGGCTATACCCAGCCCGGCATGACGATCGTCTGCGGCGACAGCCACACGGCGACGCACGGCGCGTTCGGCGCCCTGGCTTTCGGGATCGGCACCAGCGAAGTGGAGCACGTGCTGGCGACTCAGACGCTGCTGCAGTACCAGCCCAAGACGTTCGAGCTGCGCGTCGATGGCCAGCTCGCTCCCGGCGTCACGGCCAAGGACTTGATCCTGTATCTGATCGGCAAGATCTCGACCGACGGCGGCACCGGCTACGTGCTCGAGTACACCGGCTCGGCGGTGCGCGCGCTCGAGATGGAAGCGCGCATGAGCGTGTGCAACATGTCGATCGAGGGCGGCGCGCGCGCCGGGCTGATCGCGCCCGACGACACGACCTTCCACTACCTGCAGCGGCGCGAGCACGCGCCCAAGGACGCGGCCTGGGA
>JBQCEI010001100.1:0-2873 GCA_051960375.1 Aureliella sp.
TGACCTGTGGCCACCTGTTTCGCGACATCAAGCCCGATGCCAAGCTGTCGGTCGACGTTTACTACGGCGGCCAACCGGTAACGGTGCCTGCTCAAGTCGTTTCGTACAATGCCAAGGACTGCGACATCGGGCTGATGGAGTTTCAGATGCCGCAGCCCATTCAGCCGGTGAAGATCGCTCCGCTGAACGAAGCGCCGCAGATCGGCGATGTCGCGTTTAGCTATGGATGCGATCGCGGCGCCGATCCGACACGGCGCGATACGCAGATCAAGCGCATCAATCGTTACCTCGGGGCTGCCAACGTCGAGATCCACGGCGCTCCGGTCGTCGGTCGTAGCGGCGGTGGACTGTTCGATGCTCAGGGCCGTTTGATCGGCGTCTGCAACGCGGCCGATGAAGAAGACAACGAAGGCATCTACGCAGCCTTGCCGGTCATTCACGAACATGTCGCTGGCCTCAAGCTCGATGAACTCGAGTCAGCCGGCGGACTCGCTTCTTCGCAAGCGGCTCCTCAGCGACAGGTGCCCGCCCAACTGGCCGCGGCCGGGGTCGCTGCAGCCCAGCCCGCTGCAACTCGGCAAGGCGAGCTGCAAATGGTTCCTCTGCAAGGAAGCCAAGCCCAGGCACAGCAGCCGGCCGCAGCAGGTGGTTACTGGCCCGACCAAGGCGCGGCCTCTTCTGCCACAGGCGCCTCGGCCGCAAGTTCAGCTCAACTGCGCTGCGTCTTTCGCGATGCCAACGGCCAAGAATCGCAGATCACGATCGATCAACCGAGCGCCGAGCTGATCGCTGCACTTCGGCAACATGCGCAGCGATAACCGTGCTCACTACCGTCGTCATTCTCTGCGTTCTCCGCGTCCTCCGCGGTAAAAACATCGGCGTGGGATGCGTCAACGCTGCCCGTCCCTCGCTTACGCGTCGGGTTTCAAAGCCGTTGCCAGCGCTTCAGCAAGATAGTTGACGAGCTGGTTCGGCAAGACGACATGTGAGCGCAAAGCCTTCTCAGCCAGCTCGCCCGCTCGGCCGTGAGCCCAAGTGCCGAGCTGTGCCGCGGCCATCGGCTCGAGCCCTTGGCACACCAGCGCCGTGATGACGCCGGTCAGCACGTCGCCGCTGCCGCCCGTAGCCATCGCCGGCGTTCCGGTGTCATTCAGATAAGCCGCTTGGCCATCGGTCACGAGTGTGTGGTGGCCTTTGAGCACCACGACTGCGTCATGCTTGCGAGCGAACTCGATGGCGGCTTGCCGCTGAGCGTCGGTTTCACGAGCGCTGATGCCACACAGCCGCGACCATTCGCCCGGATGCGGCGTCAAGATGCGCGGGCCGGCGCAAGACTCAGGCCAAGCGCCCGAGTCGGACAAGTTGTTCAGCGCATCGGCATCGATCACGCACGGCACGGAAGCTTCCGTGACGAGCTGGCGCACGAACGCTTGCAGACTGTGCGTGCGCCCCAGCCCGGGACCGCAAGCGATGCACGTCGTGCGCTCGAAGCGCTGCGCGATGATTCGAAATGCCGAGGCGGTGATGCGGCCGTCGCCGTCATCGTCCAGCGGAACGCACATCGCCGCTGGGTTGAAGAGCGCGACCGTGTCGAGGATGCGATCGGGAATCGCTTGAGTGACCAGTCCTGCGCCGGTGTGCAAAGCGGCCGACGCGGTCAACGAGATCGAACCGGCCATGCCGCGGCTGCCGCCGACGACCAGCGCGTGTCCGAAAGTGCCTTTGTGGCTATCGGCGGCTCGCGGCGCGAGCTTGGGCAACGGTGGTGTGGGAAGGCCGAGCGTTGTTGCCATCGATTGATTCACCACCAAGACACAAAGACACCAAGAAGACCAGCCGACGCTAACGCGCGGCGGACGATGCGATAGCCCGCTGGACTTGCCGGGCGATCAGGCCGGCGACATAGCCACCTTTGAAGCCGGCGTCGACGTTGACGACCGTAACGCCGGCGGCGCAGCTGCTGAGCATCGCGAGCATCGTCGTGATGCCTTGCAGGTTCGCCCCGTAGCCGACGCTGGTCGGGACTGCGATCACAGGGCAGGGGACCAGGCCGCCGACGACGCTGGCCAGCGCCCCTTCCATGCCGGCCACGACGACCACCACGACCGCCTCGCGGAGCGTATCCAGATGAGGCAGCAAGCGATACGGCCCTGCGACTCCGACATCGTTGATCGCTTGTGCGTGGATGCCCATCCAGTCGAGTGTCTCGAGCGCCTCGCGAGCCACCGGGATGTCGGTGCTGCCAGCGCTGACAACCACTACCGCAGGTTTTTCCGAGTGGCTCAGTGGGCCGATCGGCTCGCGCGACAGCCTCAGCGTGCGCCCCGACACGTCGTAGCGCGAGAAGGCGAAGCGGGTGATGACTTCCGATGCCACCGGTCGCTCGACGCGGGTGACCAGGACCTGCGTTTGACCGCCATCAATCAGGCGGTCGGCGATCTTCGTGATCAGCTCGGCGCTCTTGCCGCTGCCGAAGATGACTTCCGCATAACCGCAGCGACGCTGGCGATCAGTATCGGCCTGATACGCTCTGCCGGGTTGGTACTCGAGCCGCAAAATCCGCTCGGCGAGCTCCGAATACGACATTTCCCCCGCAGCCACCGCCGGAAGCCACTGCTGGGCCAGTTGCTCCAAGGGGGAGAGCGATTGATCGCGGGAAGCCGGCCGATTGGAATGATCACTCACACACACGTCCTCAAATGAACTACCTCTGCGTTCAGCGGCTCGTTCCCAGGCTCCGCCTGGGAACGCAATGTCTTGGAGGCTCCGCCTCCTTCGCACCCGCCGTGAAGGCTTGCCAAAGTGGCTGCCCTGTCGAGGCGGAGCCTCGAAGACAGTGCGTTCCCAGGCGGAGCCTGGGAACGAGTAGGCCC